>NZ_JAKFZQ010000024.1:0-73016 GCF_021654245.1 Pseudoalteromonas sp. MMG022
ACAGAATTATCGAAGAAAAGTGATAAAAACAGACCGTTCGCATTATTTTTGAGCGGAACTTATATTTTTTGATAGTTTTATATACAAATAAAGCGCTTAATCGCGCTTTATTTGTATATTCCAACCGACTTTACGCTGATATTGCGCTTCTTGTTGTAATTCGCTTTCCATAAGTGGATGATTCGCTAGCCAATCTGCTTTAAAACTTAGCACTAGCTGTTCCAGAGCATCTGCAGAAACCATAACAGGCGGCACCATATCGTCTTGTCTGCGCATTGATAGAATAACCGCAAGCCTAACAATACGACTTAGTCGTTGCGAGGCTTTAGTGTGAGCCCCTAGATTAGCAAAGTTATTCAAATTGAGATCTGCTCTATGCGATGAGGTTAACGCAACGATCATCTGTTTTTCTATTTTTGAATAACCGGGCATACCCGTATGAGTCAGAATATAAGCACTATGTTTATGATAAAGCTTATAATCCACAATTAACCCAATTTCATGCACACAAGCAACGGCACTAATTATCTTCTTGGTCAGTTCAAGATCTAGTTGCCACGTATCTGCTAGCTGTTTAGCTAAAGACAAAGCAAGCTCAGCAACATAGCTAGCTTGGCGTTTGTCTACATGGTAACGGTCCATAAAACTATCTAATGTGCGTTTGCAAATATCTGAGTTGTGAAGCTCTGGGATCATGCTATATAGCACACCTTCACGCAAAGCACCGCCCGCAAGCCCCATCTGCGCTATATGTAGTGATTCAAAAAGAGCTATGAGGATAGCTAACCCAGATACAAATACCAATCTGCGTTCTTCACTGAGTCCAGGCAGATCAAGCTTGCTTATGCTTTGACAAGCGATAGCTTGCGCCTGAATATCATGAAGCTTCTTAAGCGTTAGTAAGTCAGATTGGCCATCTGCCGCGAGTATTTCTTGAATGGCTTGCACAGTGCCAGAAGCACCTATCGCCAGCTCCCATCCCAGCGCAACAAAATCTTTTTGTATTGGTGACACGACTTTTTTTGCTGAAATGATAGCTTGATCAAAGTTCTCGGAGCTAAGTAAACCATCCGAAAAATACTGTTCGAGAAAAGTAACACAGCCCATGTTTAAGCTTTTATATAGTAGGGCGTCAAATCCTTTACCAATGACAACTTCAGTACTCGCACCGCCTATATCAATCACTAATTGGCGACCTTGGCAAGCTGATGTGTGCGCAACACCTTTATAAATAGTCTTAGCTTCTAGTTCACCACTAATCACATTGATCTTATGATTGAGGATTTGCTCTGCCCGCGTTTTAAACTCTTCCGCGTTCTTGGCCAGTCTAAGCGTTGCTGTCGCAACGATGCTAATATTTGCCTTGGGTATATCTTGTAATCGCTCTGCAAACAGGGCTAAACACTCCCATCCTCTTTGCATCGCTTCTTCTGACAACACATTGTTTTTATCTAAACCTGCAGCCAAACGTACTTTGCGTTTAACACGGCCAATAGTATGTACACCACCCGCAACATGTCTTGCAATAAGCATATGAAAGCTGTTTGAACCTAGGTCTATAACCGCGAACACGCTACTTTGAGGAATTTTCTGCCCCACTAATGTAAACCTCTAGAAACAAGTACCAATGTGATCGCTCTAATTTAATTATTAGAGCGCGACTTTTGGTAACTACCTTGGCGACGGCCGTTATTACGGTTGCGTGGTCCAGATGAGTAGTTCCTTTTTCTTTGCATATTAGGCTTAGTTAAGTCATCAAGCAAAGCTGTTTTATCATAATGCGACAGCGGAATTGCATGTTCGATGTATGATTCGATCTCATGTAAGTTGTAGGCATATTGCTCACAAGCAAAACTGATAGCATGTCCCGATGCACCTGCACGACCGGTTCGCCCAATTCGATGAACATAATCCTCACAATCATCAGGCAAATCAAAGTTGAAGACATGACTTACTTCTGGAATATGTAACCCACGCGCTGCCACATCAGTTGCGACCAGAAAATCAACATCACCTTTGGTAAACTGCGCCAAAATACTCTGTCGTTTTTTCTGATTGACGTCACCAGTTAGTAGCCCCACTCGATGTCCATCGGCTTTCAGCCACGCGTAAACGTTTTCACAACTTTGCTTGGTGTTAGCGAAGATAATCGCTTTATCCGGCCACTCTTCTTCAATTAAAGTCAGTAGCAATGGAATCTTATCATCGTGCGAAGGGTGAAATAACTCTTCCTGAATACGCTTACCAGTTTTCACATCCGGCTCAATCTGTACATGTTCAGGGTTAGTCATATGCTCAAAAGCCAACTCTTGAACTCGGTACGATAGGGTCGCCGAAAATAATAAATTTAGTCGTTCAGATGTCTCCGGCATCCGATTGAACAAATAACGAATATCCTTAATAAAGCCCAAATCGAACATGCGATCAGCTTCATCCAACACCACAACTTCGATTTCATTAAGGCTATACGCGCCTTGTTTGTAGAAATCTATTAGGCGTCCGGTCGTGCCAATTAAAATATCTACACCATTTTCTAACTGTGCACGTTGTTTTTCATAGTCTTCGCCACCATATATCAAACCTAGTTTGAGATCACAGTGTGGCGCAATAATTTTTGCATCTTTATGTATCTGAATCGCCAGCTCCCTAGTGGGAGCCATGATCAGTGCCCTTGGTTGCTTTCTGGAAATGCCTTCTGATTGCATCAAACGATGACAAGTGGCTGTTAAGAAAGCCAAAGTTTTACCTGTCCCCGTTTGAGCTTGGCCCGCAATATCACGGCCATCAACAACAAAAGGCAAACACTTTGCTTGGATTGGCGTACAATATTCAAAGCCATTCGCGGTTAAGCCGGCGACCACTTCCGGCGCTAAAGCAAAGTCAGAAAATTTTTTATTGGTCAAATGTGTCTTAGTCATAGCGATAAAGCATAACGTTTAAACTTGCAATAAGAAACAAGAGTGTTTAAATACGCATTAAATAATTCGCCAAATTCTAACGGAGAGCGCAATGAGCGACAAAATTATTCAACTTACCGATGACAGCTTTGAAGCAGATGTACTTAAATCAGACAAGCCTGTACTTGTTGATTTTTGGGCAGAATGGTGC
Organism: Pseudoalteromonas sp. MMG022; assembly: GCF_021654245.1. Lineage (NCBI taxonomy): Bacteria > Pseudomonadati > Pseudomonadota > Gammaproteobacteria > Alteromonadales > Pseudoalteromonadaceae > Pseudoalteromonas > Pseudoalteromonas sp. MMG022. The sequence goes on from NZ_JAKFZQ010000024.1 coordinate 3,109, forward strand.
GGTCCTTGTAAAATGATCGCCCCTATTTTAAACGAAGTTGCTGAAGAGTTTGATGGTAAAGTAACCATAGGTAAACTTAACATTGACCAAAATGCAGGTACACCACCTAAGTTCGGTATTCGTGGTATTCCTACCCTTTTACTATTTAAAGATGGTGCTGTGGTAGCAACTAAGGTAGGCGCATTATCTAAAACTCAACTTGTCGAGTTCTTAGAAAGTAACGCTTAACAAAGCCTTAAATATGTACCCGAGAATTAAAAATCGGGTGCATATTGCCTTGTTTCCAGTTTAATTTTAGATTTTTCACACAAAATTTGTATAAAGACTGGACGCCCAGCGACCTAACTGCTAATTTATATCACCACTAACCTTTAGATTTATCAAATCAACCTCTCTCGTTTACGAGAATGACAATTGTAATAAAGAACCCACCAATATGCATTTACGCGAACTTAAAGACAAGTCAATCAACGAACTTGTAAAACTAGCCGAGTCTATGGGACTCGAAAACGTAGCCCGTCTAAGAAAACAAGACATTATTTTTGCCATTTTAAAAGCCCACGCCAAAAGTGGCGAAAACATTTACGGCGGCGGTGTTTTAGAAATTCTACAAGATGGCTTCGGCTTTTTACGCTCATCAGAAGCTTCTTACTTAGCTGGGCCAGATGACATTTATGTCTCACCAAGCCAGATTAGACGTTTTAGTATGCGCACCGGTGACACCATCAGCGGCTTAATTCGCCCACCGAAAGATGGTGAACGTTATTTTGCGTTACTGAAAGTCAATGAGGTTAATTTCGATAAACCCGAAAACTCTCGTACCAAAATACTATTCGAAAACTTAACACCTATCCACGCGAACGAACGTTTTGTTATGGAACGTGGTAACGGTAGTACTGAAGACATCACAGCACGAGTATTAGATCTTGCTTCTCCTATCGGTAAAGGACAGCGTGCGCTTATCGTTGCACCACCGAAAGCTGGTAAAACCATGCTACTTCAAAACATCGCGCAGTCAATCACTTATAACAATCCAGATGCAACACTGATGGTATTGTTAATTGACGAACGTCCTGAAGAAGTAACCGAGATGCAACGCCTAGTAAAAGGTGAAGTAATCGCCTCTACGTTTGATGAACCAGCCAACCGCCACGTACAGGTTGCAGAAATGGTTATCGAAAAAGCTAAACGTTTGGTCGAGCACAAAAAAGATGTTGTTATCTTACTTGACTCAATCACGCGTTTAGCTCGTGCTTACAATACCGTGATCCCATCATCAGGTAAGGTATTAACAGGTGGTGTAGACGCAAACGCACTACATAAGCCAAAACGCTTCTTTGGTGCAGCCCGTAACGTTGAAGAAGGTGGTAGTTTAACCATCATCGCAACTGCTCTTATCGATACCGGCTCTAAAATGGATGAAGTTATCTACGAAGAGTTTAAAGGTACCGGTAACATGGAACTGCATCTTAATCGTAAGATTGCTGAAAAACGTGTTTTCCCAGCTATTGATTTCAACCGCTCAGGTACTCGTCGTGAAGAGTTGCTGACGAAAACCGACGAGCTACAGAAAATGTGGATCTTACGTAAGATAGTTCACGAGATGTCGGAGATTGACGCCATGGAATTCCTCATTGATAAGCTATCAATGAGTAAAACAAATGATGAATTCTTTGATCTAATGCGAAGAAAGTAGCAATTAAAGTTTAAAAGAAGCCTGTTTTTACAGGCTTTTTTATTACCTATCGCTTGGCTAAGTAGGTTTTATCAACTATATATTATGAGTCTTTTAAAACTTAAATGGACTCGTTAAACAATGAAGTCACTGCACCTAGCTATGCTTTTGTTAGCCCTTAATGCCTTATTATTGATAGGCATAGGCGTGCTCTTTTCATTATCCGTGAGTGCAATTACGATACTCACCATAGCCTCATCTATCATCATGTCGGGCTGCATCCTCTACTATCATCGAAAGCGCCAAGATACCTCTTATTTAGACATGCTTGTGCAGAAACTGGTCAACGAGGGTTGTATTGATCTGACCTTTCGCTTTGATGAAAATGATAAAGACATCCCCCCAGCCTGTTTAGCACTCAATGCCAGTTTGATCACCGTTGAGCATATTATTGGTGAAGTTTATGCCTCATCAGCAAGGCTTTCACCAATGGCCGATAACTTGCGCGATACATATGCATCTATGACACAAAAAGCGTCCATTCAACATGCTCATGGCCAAGATTTAGCGTCTTCAATAAACCGTATGTTAGAAGTATCTAGGGAACTTGATGAGAATTTAGAAAAGATCTATCACTCCGTCGAGGAGGCAACACACGCCGTCAAACAAACTCGCCAAGATACCGACAAAAGCCAAAGAAGCTTACTTGGGCTTGTAGATAATATTGAACAAACCAGTAAACAGATTGAGGCGCTCAAAGCAGATAGTGACTCCATCAGTTCTGTCATTGATGTCATTAACTCTATTGCTGAGCAAACCAATTTACTTGCGCTCAATGCTGCTATTGAAGCAGCCCGAGCGGGTGAACAGGGTCGTGGCTTTGCGGTTGTTGCTGATGAAGTACGTAGCCTTGCCGCACGAACCAGCCAATCTACCCAGCAAGTTCGAGACATGGTAACCAAAATTCAGGCTGGTACCGATAGTGCTCATAGCTTAATGCAGGAGGCGTTAACACAAACAGAGCAAACGGTATCGCTATCAGAAGCATCGACGAAAGAAATGGATCAAATTGAACAAGCGATGGTGAACGTCAACGATATGTCTCAAAGTATTCATACCCAAGTGGAGCAGCAAAAAGCGGTCTCTGATGAAGCACAAAGTAGTATTGAGTCGATGGTAGAGTTAAATTCCGATGCGTTATCTAACTCTAAAATTCAAGCCGTATCCAGCAGCGACTTGCTCAATTTAGCTGTTACCATACATGAAAAATTATCGCTGTTTAAAGCAGACTATGATCCGCCCGACATGTCGCAAAGAGAGCCCAAAGATAAAAATCTGGCCCAAGATAAACCCAGCGAGACTGAAAAAGAAAGCTCATCCGACGTCGAGCTGTTCTGACAAGCCGAGATACTGTAATTCGTCACACAAAATCAGATACAAATGCTCGGCTTGCTTATACTGCTCTTTTGATAGCATTTGCTCCAACTGTCGAGAAGTATTTGCCAAAGATATGAAACTAAATGTACTCGCAGCCCCAGACAAGCGATGGCATGCGCGCTGTAAGCTTTCCCACTGCTGAGTTTGCCAAAGCTCAATGATTACAGAGCGCTCGTTGGATAATGTTGCTACAAAACTTGCTGCCAAATCACTAATATCTACCTGACTAGATACCAACTCCGATGCTGTTGATATATGCCTTTGCAAAGCTTTAATTAATAGCTTGCGATCAAGCGGTTTACCCAAGTGCCCGCTGAATCCTGCTTTTAAATATGACTGTATCTCATGTTCCATTACATTAGCAGTCAATGCATACACCGGTTGGTCAAAACCAGATTGGTGTAGCAGGTTAAGCGCTTCTACACCATCCATTTTTGGCATTTGTATATCCATTAACACAACATCAGGATACTCTCTTAGGCACAGCTCTACCGCTTCCTCACCATTTCTCGCTACCACTACCTCTAGACCAAGTTGCTCAATCAGCCGTTTAAAAAGTGCGCGGTTATCATCATGGTCTTCGGCCACAAGCACTTTCCCATAGTCCCAACTAACTTCTTGCTGTTGCTCTAAACTTTGTGGTAACTCGCGCTGTTGTGGTGCGCATGGAATATAAACAATAAACTCACTGCCCTTGTTAAGCTCACTATTGACACTAATGCTACCGCCCATCATATCAGTCAGCTGCTGTGATAAGCACAGCCCTAAGCCTGATCCTCCAAAACGACGGGTAATACTGTTGTCACCTTGCTGAAAGCTTTCAAATACTCGACTCAGTTGCTCTTGGCTCATACCGATACCGGTATCCAAAACCTTGAAAATCAACCCAGAGGGCTGGCAACTTACTTGTAGCTCGACCCCTCCGTGCTCGGTAAACTTGACTGCATTCCCCAACAAGTTAATCAGGATCTGTTTAAGACGAACATAGTCCAGCTTAACCATGACTGATTCTTCATTGTCGCTTTCAATACTAAATTGCAGCGCTTTCACCTTACAGGCGTTATAAAACATGTCACTAATATCATCGAGTAGACTTTGTAAGTAAAACTCTGTGTATTCCAAGTCTAAGCGCTGCGCTTCAATACGACTCAAGTCAAGCACATCACTAACTAAATCCTTTAGGTGCTCTCCTTGGCGCTGGATAACCCCAAGCGATGTTTTGAGCTCAAAGTTCTGCCCATGTTCATTTAACATAGCCTCGGCCTGTCCAATAATCGAGGTTAAGGGGGTTCTGATCTCATGGCTTATGTTGGCAAGGAACTGATTTTTGACTTGGTTAGCTTCTCGCAGTTCATCCGCAACACGCTGTAACTCAGCGGTTCTCTCTGCAACCTTTTCGCGCAGTTCAACTTTCGCATTCTTCTCAGCTTGCTTGAAGTACAGACTGACGACAGCAATAAAAAGCGACAACACCACCATGGAGCTTAACCAGATCACTTGCTCACGCTTTTCTATTTGTAGTGTTTGAAATGCTTGCTTTTGCTTCAGCTCTGTAATTTCTCTATTTAACTCAGCGGCTTCAATTCGGTTTTGATACTCCATCATTTTGGCGAGAACATTCTTGTTCAAAAACTCATATTGATTTGTTTGATAGCGCGTAAAGTTTAACAGTGCCTGTTCATGCTTCCCCGCGCCAGCTTGGATCAGAGCCAATGTTGCAAGCTCATCTTTTTCTAAATAACGCGCGCCCGTTTCGGTGGCCAATGACATAGCCTCATTAACCATCAGTTCCGCTTTAACTAACTCTCCTTTCACAAACATCGCTTTCGCCAGTGGAAACAAGGCAGACATACGCCCAGTGTCGCTATTTATTTTCTCCGCATAATACAAAGCAAAATTGGCCTCTTTTTCTGCTTTATCAAATTCCCCTTGCACGAGACTCACATTTGCGAGATTCGCATGCTGAACCATCAAATGATCCATATTATTTTGCTGTTCGTAGTAGTCTATCGCTGCCTGAAAGTGATATCGCGCAGAGTGCGTCATGCCTTTCTTACTGAATAACTCCCCCAAATATGTGTTTGCCAATGCAACCCCATAGCTATCACCCAACTCTGAAAACATTTTCATACCGGTGTTGATCATCTCTTGGGCAACATCAAACTGATATTGACGAATGTAAACCACCGACATATTGAGCATGATATCCGCCTCATGCTGCATTTCTCCTAGGCCCTGATAAAACTTCTGTGCTTCACCAAAATGAGAAATCGCTAAACCTAGCTCATTGGTTTTAACATAAGTCAATCCTAGGTTGTTATGCATGTTGGCTTGTTCTAATGGATTATTGCGTTTGCTCGCAATATTTAGTGCTTTTAAATACTGAGGGATAGCTGTGGTATAAAATCCTTGATGATACGCGTTGATAGCCAAAAGTTTGGTGGCAAAATAGTACTCATCACTGAGCGGTTGCTGCACATATTCCAACTCTATTTCTTTAAGGTATTGCTCTGTGGTAGTAAAGTCGTCACGTTCAAACGCCTCTCTTGCGAGTGACTTTAGTAACTCAAAGCGCTGCTTTGAGTTTAAATTTGGATGGGAAAGTAGCTGATGGCCTTTAATGGAAATATCTTGCCAGCTTTCTAAATCTCCAAGCGCCTCTATCTGGGTATCAAGCGACGGCGTGGGCTCTTGCGCAGAAACAGCCAAGGTTATGTTGAAAATCAACATTATATATATCAGCGCTCTACCTATAAGCCTTTTACCCATCCTTGTTTCCACCACCTGCTACAAAATAATGCTATGCTGAAGATACACTAACTCAATTGGTGGAACAATGCTCAACCCTTTAGTCGATACTATTTTCCTCATCATCTGTGATAAAAAAGTACACAAAGTTCATACATTAGCGGGCAAGTTAAGCCACCGACGGGCCTTTCCTCAACTAGACTCAGAGCCAAATAAAGAACTGTTTAAGAAGAACTTTTTAATCATGAATGCACTGTACCAGTTGCAAACTGAGTTATTACAGGAAGGTCTTTTCCTCAGTGTTAGCAGCATGCATATTCAGTTAGTAGATATTTCCAAAAATACGCCGCTACCACCTGATCCACTGCGAGATTATTACTTGGACTGGGAAAATTATGAAACTACGAAGGAAGAGGTATTAGAGTTACTCGATACATTCTGGCAAAGTTTTGCACCACCTAGCATACCAACAAACATACCCACTACAGTGATCCAAGGTATTTGTAAGCACTGGCAATTACCCTATCCATACCAAAGGCAGCAACTCAAACGAACGTGGCGACAACAAGCTGTATTACAGCACCCTGATAAAGATGCAGGCTGCGAACAGCGCTTTAAACAACTCAAAGAAGAGTATGACTTACTTAAAGCGCATCTGGCTGTTATTGATTGATACGGCGAACGCGAAATTTACGACCTTTCAGTTTGCCTTCACTCAGCTTACGAAACGCGGGCTTTGCAGCCTCTCTGGCGACAGCCACATAAGCACTGTTATCTAGCACATTGATTTTTCCAATTTGTGTAAAAGCGATGCCTTGTTCACCCGTTAAGCTTCCTACAATATCACCTGGGCGTACCTTTTGTTTTTTACCACCATCTATTTGCAGCGTCACCATGTCTGGTTTATAGGGAGGCTTATCAAGTAAGCTTAACGATGGCATGGGCGCAGGTTCAAAATCACGATCATATACATCACCAATCTGAGCCACTTTAAAGGCTTCGCTCTCGCCGTAGATTGAACAAGCTAAGCCTTTCTTTCCTCCTCGACCTGTGCGTCCAACACGGTGCACATGCGTTTGCGGGTCGTGTGCAAGATGGTAGTTGATCACCATATCCATATCATCTATATCTAAGCCCCTCGCAGCCACGTCTGTTGCAACCAAAATAGATGCGCTCTTATTAGCAAAACGGATCAGAGTTTGTTCTCGCTCTCTTTGTTCCAAATCACCGTGCAGTGCCACCGCATTAAAGCCAGCAGCACGTAGTTCATCACAGGCTTTTTGTGTTTCAACCTTGGTATTACAAAATACTACACAGCTTTGCGGCTTGTGTTGTAACAGCAACAGTCTCAAGGTATTAAAGCGTAGTTTGTTATTATCCAGCTTAAAAAACAGTTGCTTGATGCTGGTATTGACCGTTTGTTCTTCAACTTTAATCATTTGAGGTGAGTGCATCACACGCTCGGCAATTTCTTCAATGCGCTTTTGATAGGTCGCACTGAACAACAAGGTTTGCCTTTGCTGTGGTAAATAAGAAACAATGTTATCTAGCGCATCAGCAAAACCCATGTCCAGCATTTGGTCAGCCTCATCTAATACCAGCGCAGATACTTCAGATAGATTGAGCGTGCCCTTAAACAGATGATCCTCTATTCGGCCAGGCGTGCCGACTATGATGTGCGCACCATGTTCCAAAGATCCAATCTGTGGTCCAATGGGTACACCACCACACAGGGTTAAAATCTTAATATTATGGATGCCTCGAGCAAGTTTGCGTAGCTCCGTAGCCACTTGCTCAGCCAACTCTCTGGTTGGGCATAACACTAACCCTTGAATTCGATAGCGAGCAACATTTAAGCGTGACAATACTCCTAAACCAAATGCGACGGTCTTACCCGACCCCGTTTTGGCCTGAGCAATGACATCTTTGCCAGATAAAACTACGGGTAGACTTTGCGCTTGTATGGGCGTCATATTTTTAAACCCTAAATCAGTCAGGGTATCCAATAGCTCCTGGGCCAAAGGTAGGGTGTTAAATGCAACTGAACTCATGTGCCGTTCTCAAAGGATTAAATGATTCGAGATTCTAGCAGAAATCTGTGTGTGCGAGTATCACATCACGGCAAGTATTTACGCCTGCTTGATGCTACTTGGTATTACCTTTGAGAAGTTCTATCAGTCACCTACACTGTGACATTCGCTTAGACAAAGTGATATGGTATACCTCCTGCGGCCTTATCTGTGTCGAAGGAACAACTAAACTTTAAATATTAATCAAGGGAGTGGCCCTATGGCATCATTGAGCTTAGTCTATGCGCTTCATGAGTTCGTTGAAACATGCATCATTCACTACAGATGCCCTTTGCTCATAGCCACCTCTTTGCTGTGCGTAGGCTATTTGGGTTACCAGTATCAACACGCTCAATCACAACAAAGCGCCCTACTAGCGCAGCCAGAAGTACACGATGTCTGGATCCTCAACATGGGACACCTCGAAACACAACGTAAATATCAAGCACAATATCGCGTCGCTCAAGTATTACAGGTGTCACAGACACACATTGAACTCTTGCAAGGCAGCTTTACCTATCGAAAGCTACATGGTGCGCAGCGCGCCATTAAACTAGACTCCCTAATGTTAGATAGCTACTTTAGGCAGCAAACAATGACATTCGAACGCGCTGAATTACCCTCTCTGTTTGAACGACAGGCCATTGATAGTGTCTATCGCCCTAACGATATTTATGTACTTGGCGGTATTGTTAAAAGGCGCGCCATACCCACTGCTATCAATCATCTACCTAAAGCTTCGGTCGCTTTAAACTCACACAATGACCAAGCCGTTACGTTATTTCGTCAAGGAGATTTTAAAGCAGCCAGAGCAGAGTTCTTACAGGCGGCTAAGCAAGGAGATAGTTGGGGACAATATAATTTGGCCGGTATGCTTAGACTGGCACAAGGTGGCTCACAAGATCTGAAACAGGCGATTTATTGGTTACAACAATCAGCAAAACAACACAACCCAAAAGCTCAGGAAGCCCTCTCAGCACTTTGCGCTGAGCACCCTAAAATGTGTTAGCAACCCTCGTTGAAACGCGCTAAATATACATCAAACTCATCCGGTGATAGAGGCTGGGCATGTAAATAGCCTTGTGTAAAATCACAGTCGAGTTGTTTCAATAACCCCAACTGCTCTGCAGTCTCAACGCCCTCAGCCACCACTTGTAGGTTTAGGTTTGCCGCCATGGAAATGATGGCGCTGACCAAAGCTCTATCTTCCGCATCATGGGGCAAATCACGGATAAACTCCTGGTCAATTTTCAGCTTTGAAAGCGGAAAACGCTTAAGGTAACTCAACGACGAGTATCCGGTCCCAAAATCATCAATTGCCAGCTCAACTCCCATATCACGAATCGCTCTTAGCTGCGTAAGAATACGCTCAGAGTTGTCAGCCAACACATTTTCTGTGATCTCCAAAGTGAGTGCGTGACTAGGTAACCCTGTTTCACGTAACACCGTTGCCACAAGTGTAGATACATCTTGCCGCTTGAACTGCGTGCTAGAAACATTAACTGTGACAAAGAAAGGCGTTTTGGTTTTCTCATACCAATGTTTGGCCTGTTTACATGCCTGAAATAGCACCCACTCTCCCATCGCTAGAATGAGTCCTAACTCCTCACTAACAGGGATAAATTCTCCAGGAGAGACGTCACCGAGTGTTTCACTGTGCCAACGTAGCAACGCTTCGCACCCAATGCGCTCATTATCTTTGCCAAGAATTGGCTGATAGACAACTGATAGCTCCTCGTTTATCAAAGCCTTATGAAGCGCCCCCTCAAGCTGACTGCGCGCCTTGGCATTTTCATGCATCATGGAAGTGTAAAACTGAAAACAATTTCGCCCGTGTTCTTTGGCTTTATACATTGCGCTATCTGCGTTGCGTAATAGCACTTCTCTTTCATCACCATCGTCAGGGTAAAACGTAATCCCTATGCTGCCCGACACAAATGCCTCATGGCCCTCCAGTACAAACTGGCTCCTTAACTGGTGTAAAATCTTGTTGGCAATAGCTTCTACATCACGAATGTGTTTAATGTCCGTCAACAATATTGCAAACTCGTCTCCGCCTAGTCTTGCCACCACATCACTGCTGCGTGTGCAGTCCTGAATACGCTGCGCCGCTTCAATCAACAGCAAATCACCTATATGATGACCGAGCGTGTCGTTTATTGCTTTAAAGCGGTCCAAATCAATAAAACAAATGGCAAAACGGGTATGGTTTTCTTTTGCCGCAGCAAGTGTTGTATCAAACTTCTCGTGGTAATGATGTCGATTGGCAAGTCCCGTCAATGTATCAAAGTTGGCCTGTTGCCACATTAGCTGCTCATGATGTTTGCGTGAGGTAATGTCGTTGAACAACGCCACGTACATTTCAATATTACCTTGCTCGTCAAACACGGCTGAAACTTGTAACCAGCTCGGATAAACGTCTCCCATTTTTCGACGATTCCAGATTTCACCTTCCCAGTGCCCCCGCTCATTTAAGGTTTGATAAAGTTGGTTGAAATAGGCGTTGCTATGGTGTCCTGAATTAAACATCGCGGGCGTTTGGCCCAATACTTCATCACTTTCAAACCCCGTGATCTGAGTAAACGCACGGTTAACCATTTGAATGCGGTTGTCTCTATCAGACACCAGCACCCCTTCGGTGGTGGTGTCAAATACGGTCTGAGCTAATCGCTGCTCACGCTCACGAGCGAGACGTTCGGTGATATCTTGTAACACATAGATATACCCTAATAGCTGCTGATTAATATCCAACACAGTGGTTTTAGTGATACTAAAAGTACACTGTTTATTACCCAGCTCCAATGTGTAAGGCAATTGATAACACGTTGCTTGCTCAGCACTGCGACTATCATGCAGTACTTCCCCAATTGGCTTATTCATTAACGAGCCATGCGCTGCGAAGATATCTTCCACCCTTTTATTTACTGACAAAACTTGCCCTTGTTCATCAGTAAAAATAAGCAAATCATCAATACCATTGAAAATGGCTTTTAGCCTCGCGCCTTGTGCCTCCGAGCGTCGCTTGGCAGCCCTTAAGCGTAACAAAAGTGCACCTAACACAAGAATCGAAACCAGCAAAATGGCGATGATTAATGCCAGTAACAACACTTTCAAGCTGCTCATTTGCTGGATTTCTTGTGTTTGTGCAGCAACTTGCTCTTCTAGTTTATTTTGGTAATACCATAGTGAATCTTGTAGCGCTCGTTGAGCACTTATATCATGAATGATTGAGAGTAGCTGAGTTTGTCCTGCGCCATCGACAAATGGCGTTGAGTAAACACTCACTGTGCGTAGGGTGTCATCCGCCAAGCGGTGGCGAAAGATAAAATAGTTTCGACCTTCACTTGCAGCCAGCGATCGTTCCTCTGCAACCTGCTCTGCGTTAAGCTGATTAATGTCCTGTATCAGCATTGCTTCGAGTGTCGTACGCGAAAAGCCATAAAATTTTGCAGCTGCTTTATTGGCAGCGATAATTTGCCCCGACTGAGGGTTGATCACCAACATCACAGCACTGTGCTCTACAAATACTGGATCATCAACAGACAATGCATTCACCACACTGCTACAGAGCGACAGACACGCGATTATTATTTTTATTATTTTCATCCAGCCACCACAGACTTAAAGGCTTGAAAATGACTATAAAACAAAGCATATCCTTTGAAAACACGTTAAGGCACTAAGTATTGCACAATATCAAATAAAGCGCAGATTACTGCCATTTCAAAGTCAAGTTGATATACTGAAACCAAATTCAAGTACCCAGTAACGAAATGAAATATAAAGACTTGCGAGATTTTATCGCGCGCTTAGAAGCGCAAGGTGAGTTGGTACGTATCTCACAGCCAGTTTCCACTAAGTTAGAAATGACCGAAATCGCAGACCGCACACTCAGAGCGGGCGGTCCGGCGTTACTATTTGAAAACCCTATCGGTTTTGATATTCCCGTACTCGCCAACCTGTTTGGTACCGCCAAACGCGTTGCGATGGGAATGGGGCAAGAGGATGTCAGCGCACTGCGCGAAGTGGGTAAACTACTTGCCTTTTTGAAAGAACCTGAACCACCAAAAGGCATTAAAGAAGCGCTCGGACAATTACCCGCTTATAAGCAAGTTCTTAATATGCCTGCTAAAGAACTGCGTAAAGCACCTTGTCAGGAAGTGGTGCTCAGTGGTGGTGAGGTAGACTTAACTCAGTTACCGATTCAGCATTGCTGGCCAGGCGATGCCGCTCCGCTCATCACTTGGGGCTTAACGGTCACCCGAGGCCCTTACAAAAAGCGACAAAATCTAGGCATTTATCGCCAGCAACTGCTGGGTAAAAACAAAATTATTATGCGTTGGCTGTCTCACCGTGGTGGCGCGCTGGATTTTCAGGAGTGGTGTAAAGAAAACCCAGGTGAACCTTATCCCGTCTCCGTTGCCTTAGGTGCCGACCCCGCAACCATTTTAGGGGCAGTCACCCCTGTTCCCGACACGCTTAGCGAATACGCATTCGCAGGTCTGTTACGTGGCGCAAAAACTGAAGTCATCAAGTCTATCTCCAACGATTTACAAGTCCCCGCCAATGCGGAGATTATACTGGAAGGACATATCATGCCCGGCGAGCTAGCGCCAGAGGGACCTTATGGAGATCACACCGGTTATTACAATGAAGTTGATGACTTTCCAGTGATGACTGTCACGCATATTACGCACCGTAAAGATCCTATCTATCACAGCACCTATACCGGCCGCCCACCCGATGAGCCAGCTATTTTAGGCGTGGCACTCAATGAAGTGTTTGTGCCCATCTTACAGAAACAATTTCCTGAAATTGTAGATTTTTACTTACCGCCTGAGGGGTGCTCTTATCGCATGGCCGTTGTAACCATGAAGAAGCAGTACCCAGGTCATGCAAAGCGGGTGATGATGGGTGTTTGGTCATTTTTAAGACAGTTCATGTACACCAAGTTTGTGATTGTATGTGATGACGACGTCAATGCCCGCGATTGGAATGATGTCATTTGGGCTATCACAACACGTATGGATCCAACGCGAGATACCACCTTAATTGATAATACCCCAATAGACTATTTGGACTTCGCTTCGCCGGTTTCGGGGTTAGGTTCAAAAATGGGGATGGACGCAACCAATAAGTGGCTAGGAGAGACAGATCGTGAATGGGGGGAGCCCATCGTTATGGATGATGCCACCAAGCAACGCGTTGATGAGATCTGGGACAGTCTAGGTATTAAGCTGGAGTCATAGGATAACCATCTTGGCTGTGATAAAGTGCTGATACTTTATACAAATAATCAATATAACCGCCGTGCTAAAGGTAAAATATGCAATTAGTTAAAGCTGAAGTGGCCGCCATCAGCCCACTTACAGAGTTTGTTCATAAAGTAACACTGACTCCTGAGGAGGCTGTTACATTTGAAGCAGGACATTATTTACAACTGGTATTGGGTGAAAAAGATAAACGCGCTTTTTCTATCGCCAGCCGTCCATCGTTACGCAATGAGCTTGAGTTACACATCGGTGCCTCAGGTGCAGACTCATACGCCATGCAGGCGTTAGAACATTTGCGAGAAGCCCATCAAAGCAACACGCCAGTATCATTAGAAGTGGGCCTTGGCGTGTCACAACTACGTGTTGATCACCAACGCCCAATCGTTTTGCTAGCCGGTGGCACGGGGTTCTCTTATGTGAAGTCAATGGCTGATCATCTGGCCGAAATTGGTTTTGACCAACCCGTTTTGTTTTACTGGGGCGTAAAAGATGAGTCTGCTCTATATGCAAAACAGGAAATGGAAGCTTGGGCTGCATCACGTAAAAACTTCCAGTTTATCCCTGTCGTTGAAAACCCAAGCGGTGATTGGCAAGGACACACAGGCTTTGTACATAAAGCAGTGATGAAAGACATCGTTTCATTAGAGCCTTACAGCATTTATATGGCTGGCCGATTTGATATGATTGGTATCGTACGCGATGACTTTATTAATCATGGTGCAGAGCGTGAGCACATGTATGCAGATGCATTTGCATTCATTAAGTAGCAAACAATGTTCTTAGAAAAAACGCGCCCAGATGGCGCGTTTTTTTATGTATTTAACAACGTGCCCATTAACCCCTAGCTAGCAGTGCTTTTTTGTCGCTGTCACTTAAGTAGGCAATCTCTAACGCATTACGCTGCGCTTGCTCAATATCGTTCTGACTTAGACCAGCCTGAGGAGCTGCCACCTGATACTCGTGTGCCAGTTCAATCCCCTGAACTGCAGGATCATCGGTGTTAATACACGCCAAAATGCCGTGGTCTAAAAAGCGTTTTAAAGGATGCGTTTCGAGACTTGCAACCGTGCTGGTTAGAATATTGCTTGTTAAACAAGACTCGATACCAATACGATTATCTCGTAAATAATCCATCAAAGCAGGATCTTCAATTGCCTTTACGCCATGGCCGATGCGTGTCGCGCCAAGCTCTTGAATAGCTTGCCAAATACTTTCAGCTCCTCGTGCTTCACCTGCATGAATTGTTGCCGCTAGATAGGCATCATGAACCTGCTTGAAGTGATCAATAAAGAGGTTGCCAGGAAAGCCGATTTCATCTCCAGCTAAATCCACTGCCACCAGGTCATTTTTAAAAGCCAACAACGCATCCAGTTCATACTGGCATTTTTCTACACCAAACGTTCTCGACATAATACCAATCAAATTCACTTTGATATCTTGTCCCTTGGTAGCCGCTTTAACACCATCGACAACTGCTTCAACAACCCCTTGCGGGTGTAAGTTATGACTTTGGGCCATATAATAAGGGCTAAAGCGCAGTTCGGTGTAATCAATACTCTGTGCTTGAGCATCCGCCACATTTTCCATCGCAATCCGGCGACATGCGTCATAATCTCCCAACACTTTAACGCCCCAATCTAACTTGGCCAAAAAAGCCATTAAATCAGGGGCATTGTCCAGCACCTGTACGTGCTCTCTCAGCCCTTCTAAGTTTTGAGCTGGCAAAGGCAAATTAAATTGCTGACCAAGCTCTAAAATCGTACTCGCTCGTACGTTTCCATCAAGGTGGCGGTGTAAATCAAGCAAAGGTAGGTTGTTATTGATCATAGGTCACTCGGCTGCAGATAAAATTTTGCGGATCATACGCGCCCCCAAATAAAGATCAAGGACACATGTCCATTTTTAGTATTGCTCAATATTAATACAAGTACAAAAAAGCCAGCACTCGGCTGGCTTTACCTTTTACCACTGATGGCGAGCAAGTTGATAAGCCCGCTGATACTGGCCTGTTCGCTCAAAGCTGTGCAGTGCAGGCTCGACCCAAATGGGTTGCCAATCCTGTTCAGGCAAACTTGCAAATATTTTTGCCGCAAGTTCAAAATCCCCTTCTGCATTCGCCATACAGGCTAAACAAAAAAGTAACTCGCTGTTTTGTTCCTGCTTCTTCAAGTTATTTTGAATCGCTTGAGTGAGCTTGGTATCACTACCTTTAGCATGTGCCAATACCGATGCAAGTTGATGGTACTGCCCCTTTTTGAGCAACTTTGCCAATACATCATGGATCTTGGCTAACTGCCCCTGACTGGCCATCGTTTGTAGGTAAGACTGCTGAGCATGGGCCTGTACTGTCTTGGGTAACTGTGACAAATAGTCCGTCGCATCTTGTTGTGCAAGGTTAAAAAAGCGTTTAAAGAACCCTTGCCAGTAGGTCTCTGTCAAATCAAGTTGCTTGTATTTGCTCGACAATGTTTCAACAACTTCTGCCAGCTTTTGCTCTTGTAACAATCCATCAAGGTAACTACTCACTGCAGCCGCACTGGGCTTTTTCTGCTGCATCGGTTGTGACAGCAGCGCTAACGCCTGCTCCGTTTGATTTGCCTTTAACCATAACTTAGGCACTTGAGCTTGCGCCTCATCAGACATCGCTTGTAAGTGCTGCAACGCGCCTGCTTGATCACCAGATTGCAAAGCCGCTTTGGCTTGTAAGGCATGTTGCTGGTCTTGCCACTGAATCGGTGCATTGCTTTTAGCAAAGGCACTTTTCACGGCATAAGCATCGTCATTCAACATCCCCCAAAACGCTTGGTTTAGAGCTTGTTGTGACTTAGCACGTTTTTTATTGCCAAAATGTCCTGTGGTTTTGCGATAGATTTGCCATACTAACACCAGCAGTTTCGATGCTAACCACGCACCTATTAGCACCATAAAAAGCAAAATCACAAACGCCACGATGGTGCCTTCTATCGTCGTATCATTAAAGGCGATTAAAACATACCCTTTTTCGTCTATGAGTAAATGACCTGCCGCCATGGCCAAAGCAACCACGGCTATCACCATCAGCGTTTTAATCATTGTAACCACTCCTTGAGGGCTGTGCTGCTGCTAAGCTCAACCTGCGTGTTGAATTGCAGCCCCATGTTTTGCAATTGCCCTATTTGCTCAAGCACCGCTTGCACACCGTCATCGCGAGTATCGTAATATTTACTCAGCGTCTGCTTAGCAGACTCCAACGCACTAAAAAAGATACTGGCTTGTTTGTCCATCAGGGCACTTTGCGCTTGAGATAGATGGCTACGTAATTGCGCTCTAAGTAGCTGCTGTTGTTCACTATCAAGCAACGGGTCAATCACCGCAACTTCACGAGTTCTGATTTTAATAAAGTCATCTACAAGATTCTGCCAAGTCTTTTTCAAATTACTTTGGAAGTCATTTAAGTCGCTTGAAAGCTCGGTATTTTGCGTTTCTTTTGGCTCAGGGAGGTGCAACGTTTTCAAAGCCAGCTCGTCTACCTGCTGTAACATCCCATGTAACTTTAGATAGATACCTTCATATGCAGGCTTTGGCTGAGCCTGCAACATAGCGATATCAGTCGCTATAGCACTGAGCACAGCCGTATTGTCTGTCTCATTTTGCACGACTTCATACAAACGCTGTAATACGGCACTGGCGCCTTGAAAGTCTTGCTCTGCATTCGCCTTAAACTGTGCCATGCGTTGCAAATACAGAGCCTCACTACTCAGGGCACCACTGATCTGCTGCTTGGCTTGAGAAAGCGCCGCTTGCAATTGCGCCTCTACCGTTTGTGATTGCATTGTAAGCTGCTGCTCAATCGCACCGCGCTGCCCTTGCTGCACGCTTTGTACAGATGCCAGTTGTGATTGAGTTTGCTTTAATTGTTCGCTGAGTAAGGCATTATCGGCACGTAATTGTGCAAGTGCCGCATAAGTTTTGTCACTGATTTGCTGGCCATGAATGATGAGCCCTGCGGTCGCTGCTCCCCCTGTAAGGGCTACCAGTAAGGCTAAGATTGCAAGCTTACTGACTTTTTGTTTAAAAACTGGCTGAGGTGTGTGCGTTACGGTCTCAGGTTTTGCTGCTTCAGGTTGCTTTTCTTGCTCGCTCATATGGCTACCTTGCTGATGTTGATGTGGCACTATGCTTGTATAAATCGCCAGATCATCTGGCCCTTTTGCAACACTTATATGCGTTTTGCTAACGCCGTAAGTATCGTGTAAATAGCTTGCGCTACGCTGGCTTACCAAGAAAAAATGGCAACTTTTCAGCCAGTCGACATATTCACTTTGTTGACAATTAAACACCGCATCAATTGCTGCATTGCTGGTAATGACTATACCGTCAATTTGTTCTATTCGCCAGAGGTCTAACCAGCTGCTTGAGTCAGACTGTTCTGGCACACGTTGATAAACAGCACATATATTTAAAATCGCACCTCGCTGCTTAAACGTTTTGGCCAGCAGGGCTCTCCCTCCTTGGCCTTTTACCAGCACCACCTGCTTCGCATCTATGTTTTGTAACGGAGCAAGCGCCAATAGCCCTTCAGAATCTTGCTGAACAGGCGCAACTGCACTTCGAGAAAAGCAATCTTGTACTGCTTTAGCCGTTTGTTCGCCCACCGCAAATAGCTGTGCGTTGGTAGGTAGGGCATCCACTTGGGCGGCCAATTGCTTAACCGCATCCTGCGAGATAAATACAATTATATCTGCATCGCTTAGCGGTGCCAGTTGTGCCGCATTAAGCTCACAGGGTTCAATACGCAGCACGGGCGTATGTACATTGTAAATACCGTCTTTTTCAAGTAGCTGTGATAGTTGCAGCCCCTTTCCTTCGGGCCGCGTAATGGCAATGCGCATCATTAAGCGCCTTTATAAACCTCGGCGAGGATTTTATCTGCACCTTGTGCTAATAATTGCTCAGCCAATTCAATCCCTAATTGCTCTGCGTCCTCACTACGGCCTGACACTTGAGCACGTAAAATTTCGCTGCCATCAACAGCGCCCACTAACCCTCTTAGTTGCACCTGATCACCACTGACTTGTGCGTAAGCACCGATAGGCACCTGACAGCCCCCCTCCAAGCGACGGTTCATGGCACGCTCGGCGAGAACTCGAATTCGCGTTTCTGCATGCTCCAGTGGCGCTAACAGACTCTTAGTTAACGTATCATCACTGCGACATTCAATCCCTACCGCGCCTTGCCCATTAGCAGGTAAAGACTGCTCTGGCTCAATATAACTTGCGATGCGCTCAGACATTTCCAAACGTAGCAAGCCTGCAGCCGCAAGAATAATGGCGTCATAGTCACCATTGTCTAATTTCGCTAAGCGAGTATTAACGTTACCGCGTAAATCACGGATGTCTAGGTCTGGGCGCAATGCGCGAATTTGACATTGACGACGCAAACTTGAGGTACCAACTACCGCCCCTTGAGGTAAGTCACGTAATTGCTTATAGCTGTTTGACACAAATGCGTCTCGTGGGTCTTCGCGCTCACAAATGGTGTAAAGTTCCAACCCCTCAGGAAACTCAACGGGTACGTCTTTCATAGAGTGCACGGCAATATCAGCACGGCCGTCTAACATTGCTTGCTCGAGTTCTTTTACAAACAACCCTTTGCCACCAATTTTAGCCAAAGGCGTATCAAGAATAATATCCCCTTGTGTGGACATGGGCACCAACTCAACCTTGAGTTCTGGGTGAAAGTGCAGCAGTTGTGCTTTAACAAATTCCGCTTGCCACAGCGCCAAAGCACTTTTTCTTGTTGCAATTCGTAGGGTATGTTGTTGTGTCATAGTCAACCTTTGATAGACCTTTAATCGGCCTCTGATAAAATTCGAAAAGATTTTTGCGCAAGTAGCTGACCTTGCTCGGTCACAACTTCCACGCGCCAAGGGCCAGTTTGGCTTGGCATGATATTTTTACTTGAATACGTACGAAAACGAATAGCACTGATTTGCAACGGGATCTCAGCCATTAGCTGATCTTGGTGAAACCACAAGTGCTGTACGGTTTGCCCTTGCATATTGTTTATTTCGGTAAAGAAAAACAGCTTCTCAGTAAAATCTGTTTGCTCAAGGTGTTCTTTAAGTACGTCGATGGGTTCTCTATCTGCAATGCCTGTAGTCAGTACCGCTCGACTAACCAGGTTACTGTCTATCTGTGCCCCCAACGCAACATTAGTGATGTTGGCATCCTCTGCGAAGGCATTGGCGGTTTCAATTTCATTGTCTGACTGCTGCGACGGCACCGACTCTAGCTCGTTGATGTCATCGTCAGTCACTGCGTCAGTTGCCTCTGCGGATTCTGCTTCACGCACGCTATCTGATGCCAAAACGAGTTCCTGCGTGGTAACGGGCTCCACATCTTGAGCTGTTGACACATCGCTTGGAGCGCTAATGGTGTCAACCTGCTCACTGTCAGCAACTAATGCGGCTTCACTATCCAATAAAGGCTGTGATTGGCTATCCATGGTTGTCATTTCAATGGCATTGACCGAGTTAAGTAAGCCATAAACAAGGGCCGCTGCGAACAACAACACCGCACTCGACGCTGCAAATATACGTCGCCAGTGCCACTGATACCTTACCTCAGTGCTTGCTTGTGGTACTTTGCTCACCGCAGTTTTTATAACGATCCTTTGTGTCATTGTTGCAGCTCCTAATTAAGACAGTGTTGCGATCAACCATTGACGGATCGCAATAAGTTCTTCGTAACACACCTGATGAGCCATCGGGTAGTCCTGCCAGCTTACCTGATAACCCTGTTTGTGCAAGACGCTATAAGCTTGTTGCCCAGCTGACATCGCGACAACTGGATCCTGACTGCCGTGTGCCATAAAGATGTTTAACTCACTTTGCTTGGCCTCAGCAGCAAGCTTTTGCGGCACGCACATGTAGGTAGACAACGCCATCACCCCGCCGAGCTTATATTCAAGTCTAGGTGCCACATGTAAAGCAATCACTCCACCTTGTGAAAAGCCAGCCAAAATGATGCGCTCAGGGGCAATCCCTTTATCCAGTTCGCCTTGTATTAATGCCGCAACTGCCTCAGCAGATTCTCTGACACCCGTTTCATCTGCGCGATTATCAAGATCCATTGTTTTGATGTCATACCAAGCACGCATCACCATGCCACCATTGATGGTGACGGCCTGCTCAGGAGCATGAGGAAAAATAAATCTAACACCGAGTTCATCTGGTAAATCTAGCTCAGGCGCAATAGGTAAAAACCCTTCGCCTGAGTCACCTAACCCGTGTAACCAAATGATGCTTGCTTTGTGCTGACCTTCGGCAGCGTATTCTACATACTGTAACATCAGTCATGCTGCCAGTTGATTTGGGAACCGGCCTGACGCGTTGCCGCATCACACATAAATTGCCAAAACTCAGCACCGGAACGATTGTCTATCCACTTATTTTCATGAAGTTCAAAGTGATAGCCATTAAATTTGGTCGCAACCCATACTTGATGCAACGGGGCTTGTTTGTTGATCACTATTTTGCTCTTGTCAGCGAAAATGATCTCTAAAATGCCGGCCGCAGACTCATAGTCTAAATCGGCGTCACAGTCATCAATTTGTTCTTCTATGGTAAGCATCAAGGCATCAGCCAACTCATGGTACTCGGAATCAGTCATATGATATCCCTCATTTGTACAAAGTTTTAGCTATTCAAGCATGAAAATACTCGTTTCAATAGCTGCTTTTTTTACGAATTCTGTTACTCTGCGATTATAAAGGCACTGACATCATTAATCTAATGAAAGCGACACTCTCTCAATCTGGCTTATTATTTTTGTTAATCTTCACTACGCTTATCTTAGTAGGCTGTGGACAAAGTGGACCACTATATTTACCAGAGCAGCAACCTAAGAGCACTAACCAAACACCCAAAGCATCAGATGCTAATATCAAGCAAAAAAAAGATGCGCCCAAGAAACAGCAGGAAGGTTAGATGGATTTTTTTCAATACAAAGCGCAACAACTGTTTGCAGAGGATGTATCCGTTACGGATATCGCTAACCAGTATGGCACTCCATGCTATGTGTACTCTCGCAAAACATTAGAGCGGCATTACCACGCATTCACCGACGCGGCCGCAGGCCACCCTCACTTAGTCTGTTATGCCGTCAAAGCGAACTCCAATATCGCGGTGCTAAACGTACTCGCTCGTTTAGGGGCAGGCTTTGATATCGTTTCTAAGGGGGAGTTAGCGCGTGTATTAGAAGCCAAAGGCGACCCGAGTAAAGTCGTCTTCTCTGGCGTGGCGAAAACCGCCGATGAAATCGCCTATGCACTGTCTCATAACATCAAGTGCTTTAACGTTGAGTCCAGCGCTGAATTAAAGCGCATCAGCCAAGTTGCCAATGAAATGAACACCACGGCACGTATTTCGATACGTGTTAATCCGGATATCGATGCTAAAACACATCCTTATATTTCTACCGGATTGAAAGAAAACAAATTTGGTATCGATATCAAACAAGCCTTTGAAGTGTATCAATTAGCCTATGCTCTGCCTGGCATCGAAGTGGTGGGTGTTGATTTTCATATCGGTTCACAACTGACAGAAATAGAACCGTTTTTAGCGGCACTCGATAAGGTATTGGCGTTAGTTGAACAGCTCAAAACTGCTGGCATAGAGTTACACCACTTAGACATTGGCGGTGGCTTAGGAGTGCCGTATGACAGTGAGAAACCGCCTCACCCAAGCGCCTATGCTGCAGAGGTGAAAGCAAAGCTCAGTGCCTACCCAACGCTTGAGTTAGTATTTGAGCCAGGTCGCGCCATTGCCGCCAATGCCGGAATTTTAGTCACCAAAGTTGAATACTTAAAATGCTCACAGGGTAAACACTTTGCCATTGTGGATGCAGGTATGAACGACATGCTGCGCCCATCACTGTACCAAGCTTGGCAAAATATTATTGCCATCAACCCTCGTGATGATGGCACGCCAACACATAACTACGATGTGGTAGGGCCAGTATGTGAAACTGGGGACTTTCTTGGTAAGAACCGACCTCTGGCGATTCAAGAGGGCGATTTGCTGGCACAGCGCAGTGCGGGGGCTTATGGTTTTACCATGAGCTCCAATTATAATTCACGCCCACGGGTTGCCGAGCTTATGGTAGACGGTGATACGTGCCACCTTGTGCGTCAAAGAGAAACGTTATCTTCGCTTTGGCAGGGCGAACATTTATTACCTTAATTTATTAATGACAGCGGTGCCCCTAGCATGGCAAAGTTAACTCATCAGGAGTTTTATTAAGACATTATGTTTGTAAATTTTTCAAAAATGCATGGCTTGGGCAATGATTTTATGGTGGTCGATAACATCACCCAGAATGTATTTTTGTCCCGTGATCAAATTAAGAAACTCGCAGATAGAAACTTTGGTGTAGGCTTTGACCAACTACTCATGGTTGAAGCGCCCTACTCGCCTGAACTTGATTTTCATTATCGTATTTTTAATTCCGATGGCAGTGAAGTTGAACAGTGTGGTAACGGTGCGCGCTGTTTTGCACGCTTTGTGCGTATGAAAGGGCTCACTAATCGGCACAAGGTATCCGTTTCGACTAAATCGGGCAATATTACGCTTTATTCTGAAAAAGATGGTCAGGTGACCGTCAATATGGGACATCCACAGTTTGCGCCGGCCAGTATTCCGTTCAAAGCCAGTAAACCTGAGCTAACTTACATTATGCGCGCGCAGGAACATACGGTATTTTGCGGCGTGGTCTCGATGGGTAATCCGCATTGTGTTCTTGAAGTGGATGACATTGAAACTGCCGACGTGCAAACCTTAGGGCCACTTTTGGAAACCCACGAGCGATTTCCCGAGCGTGCTAACATTGGCTTTATGCAAATTCTTAACTCTGAACATATTAAGCTCAGAGTATGGGAGCGTGGTGCACAAGAAACCTTAGCCTGTGGCAGCGGCGCTTGTGCCGCCGTGGTAGTGGGCATTATGCAAAAGAAACTAGCCAATACAGTTCGAGTTGATCTGCCCGGTGGTAGTTTGCAAGTTCGCTGGCAAGGCGAAGGGCACAGCGTCAAAATGACCGGGCCAGCGGAGCATGTATTTGATGGACAGATCTCGTTGTAACAATACTGGGGTATATCATGAGTACAAAAACAAACTTTGATGAGCAATCAATCTGTGATTACTTAAGCCGTCACCCGGATTTTTTACTCAATCATCCCTATGTGTTGTTGGAAATGGATCTACATGGCAAGAGTCAAGGCTTACCCAACCTGGCACTGCAGCAACAACGCTTACTCAGAGAGCAAAACCAACAGCTCAAACAACAACTGCAGGGCATGTCCCGCAGTGCTTTAGAAAACGAACAGATATTCAAATTACTCAGTGAATGCCAAAGACAGCTGTGGCACTGCACGAGCTTTGATGAGCTTGCCATAGCGCTTGCTGATACCTTAAGCCGCCCAGCAAATATCATGAGCTGTCAATTGCTCCCATATGACACAAGATTCAGCCAATTAGTAAACGCTCGCTTACTCAATAATGGAGTTTATCTTGGCCGTTTATCTAAACAGGAGCAACAACAGTTGTGGCCAGATAATGATGACGTACGCTCAGTGGCGCTTTATTTAATTGGTAACCGTGACAAGCCAGAAGCCATCTTGGCGTTTGCCAGTGACCATGCTGAGCACTTCTCGCCAACCAATGACATTTTATTTATGCAAGAGTTTGTCACAACCTTGCAGGTACGCTTAAGCGCACTGGCTTAAGGCAAAAAATGGCAGACCAACAGGCCCTCAGCGAACAGTGGCAGCAACCCATTGCTGACTTTATGGACTATTTACGCCATGAGAAACGTTACTCGGCCCATACACTGAGCCAGTATCAAACACAATTGTTACAGGCTGCGGAGTATTTTTCACCGCTCGCGAATGACTGGCTGAGCGTCAGCAGTGAGCAAATTCGCCGCTTTAGTATGCACTTGCGCACTAAGCAATATAACCCGCGCAGCATCAACCTCAAACTCAGTTGTATTCGCAGCCTCTACAAGTTTCTAAAAGCGAAATACACCTCACACAGTACCTTCACCAATCCAGGTGAAGGTATTAAAGGTCCCAAATTTGATAAGCCGCTGCCTAAAAATCTCGATGTGGACCAAATGGCACAACTGCTATCTATTGGCGATGATGATGCCCTAGCGATCAGAGATAAGGCTATGATGGAGCTGATGTATTCAAGCGGCCTTCGCATCAGTGAATTAGTAAATGTCAATCTGGGTGATATTCGCGACGGTGAAATTAGAGTGCTGGGTAAAGGCAATAAGGAGCGCGTGATCCCCGTCGGAGGAAAGGCGCTCGAGGCTTTAGAGAGCTGGTTAGCGCTGCGAACACAATTTGCCAACGAAGGTGAAGTGGCGGTTTTTTTAAGTAAGCGTAAGCAACGTATTTCTATCCGTCACGTACGTGAGCGCATGAAAGAATGGGGCCTAAAACAAGGTATTAGCACGCCCATCCATCCTCACAAGTTACGCCACTCCTTTGCCAGTCACATGCTGGAGTCCAGTGGTGACTTAAGAGCAATTCAAGAGATGCTGGGGCATACCAGTCTGTCGGCCACGCAAGTGTATACCCATGTCGACTTTCAGCATCTCGCTAAGGTATACGACAAAGCACACCCAAGAGCGAAAAAGCGCCATTCAAATTCTGATGAAAATTAACACTATGTGTAACAACTCAAATCAAAAAGGCAGTCAATATGAGGTTTAATCGGGCGATAGACAAAGTGAAGGTATTGAGCTTTGATTTAGACGACACCCTGTACGACAATCACCCCATCATTCGCTCAGCGCTACAAGCGCAGCACAACTATTTGCTAAAGCTCTCCCGCTGGCCAAAACAAGACGCCCAGTTTTGGACGAAATGCCGTAACCAAGCCGCACAGGCAACTCCTGAACTGACGCATGATGTAACTGCCTGGCGACAACAAGCGCTTTATATAGCCATGCTAACCTGTGGTTACAACGAATCGGAAGCACGTATTCACGCGCAACAAGCCTATGAGGCATTTGCTCAAGCCCGCAGCCAAATCACCGTGAGCGAATCGGTACTGGAGTTGCTCGCCAACCTAAAGCAACATTACATGCTAATTGCCATCACCAACGGTAATGTTGAGGTCGATAAATTCAACCTTGCTGGCGTCTTCTCGTTGGTGCTCCAAGCCGGTAAAGATGGCCGAGCCAAGCCCTATAGCGATATGTTCGATGTTGCAGCGCAACAACTCAACGTACACCATAGTAACATTCTGCATATCGGCGATAGTTTAGATACCGATGTTCAAGGCGCGAATGAGGCGGGCTGTCACAGTGTATGGCTGAATAATCAAGACTCGCACTATCACTATCAGGGGCTACCTGATATAGAAATAAATAATATCAATCAGTTACAGATTCTTGTTCGCTGATTTATACGCCACTCGGTTCAGCTGAGATGGTTGCAATATGTGATGGTTTGACGTACTAATAATGGTTCACACGAGAAATATAATAACGGAAGTGAACTATGTCATCACAGGATACAGGCTTTTTTGGTCACCCAAAGGGCCTCTCAACTCTCTTTTTCACTGAAATGTGGGAGCGCATGAGTTACTACGGTATGCGTGCCCTACTAGTTTTATTCATGACCGCCAGCTTACAACAGGAAGGCCTAGGCTTTACTGTAGCTTCAGCTGCCGCAATCTATGGTTTATACACCGGTGCAGTATATTTCCTCGGATTACCGGGAGGTTGGGTTGCCGACCGTCTGTTAGGGGGGCAAAAAACCGTCTGGTATGGTGGTATCATCATTATGTGTGGCCACATAATTCTGGCCATTCCCTCTGAACACTCCTTCTTTATCGGCCTTATTTTTGTGGCCCTAGGTACGGGTTTACTCAAGCCTAATATCAGTGCCATGGTCGGTCAGCTCTATGACTCAGAAGATGAACGTCGTGACAGTGGCTATGCCATTTACTACATGGGCATTAACATCGGTTCAGTCATAGGTTACTACGTCTGTGGCTACTTTATGGAAAACGCGGGCTGGCACTACGCATTTGGTGCGGCGGCGGTGGGTATGGCCGTTGGTCTTATCCAATACCGTAAAACCATCGGTAATATTGAGGGGGTGGGCGATGCACCAACCAACCCCTTTACGCCTGAACAGGCTAAAAAGGTCTGGATGGGAATCGCGCTGCTGTTGTTAGGTGTTGCAACGATAACCGCACTTACCTACACCGGTGTTATTGTGATTAACCCTGTGGTTTTAGCCCAGTATGTGGCGGTTGCCTTTACCGTTATTTTCTTTGCTTACTACGCGCTGATTTATTTTAAAGGTAACTTATCCGAAGACGAAAAGAAGAAAATGTGGGCGCTGTTTTTTGTCTGTGTTGCCTCAGCTTGTTTTTGGTCTGGCTTTGAACAAGCTGGTTCGTCATTGAACTTGTTTGCCCGTGACTATACCGACCGTATGGTTGGCTCCTTTAGCATTCCAACTGCTTGGTTCCAATCAGCAAATGCCATCTTTATCATTATTCTATCGCCATTTTTCGCAGCGCTGTGGATAAACCTTGCCAAACGCATGATCACCCCATCATACAACCTCAAATGCGCTATTGGTCTTGTGATCATGGCCAGTGGCTTTTTGGTGATGTTTATGGCTTCACAATACGCTGCACAAGGCTTGAAAGTAGCACCTTACTGGTTGATCACCACGTACTTTTTACACACGGTGGGCGAGTTATGTTTAAGCCCCGTTGCACTGAGTGCAGTTAGCCGCCTCTCACCACAGCGCTTTGCAGGACAGATGATGGGCGTGTTTGTACTCACTTACTCTATCGGTAATATTATTTCAGGCTTGTTAGCGGGTAACTTTGACCCTAACAAAGTTGAAGAGATGCCCAACTTGTACTTGCAGATCAGCTTATTCAGTATTGGTGTAGGTATCATTATCGCGCTACTGAGTTTGAAATCAAAAAGCTGGGAGCATGAACAACAGCCAAGCCAGTCATAATTTGTTTTTTCAATGAGTTAATCTTGTTAAGCTAGCGGCTCACTATCGGATAAATAGGAAGAGCCGCTATGCAAAAGGTTATGATCACCGGTGCAACAGGACTGCTGGGGCGCACACTATATAAAACCCTCAAACATGAATTTGCCGTAGTTGGCACCGGATTTAGCCGTGCTACAGCGCCTATTTTACCCTTAGATTTAGCTGATCAGCAGGCCGTTATTACCTTTTTAGAGTTACATAAACCCACGGTGTTAATTCACGCCGCCGCCGAGCGAAAACCCGATGTTTGCGAAAATTCGCCACAGCAAACCATCGCTTTAAACGTTGCGGCCAGCGAGTTTTTGGCCAAAGAGTGTGCTAAACGCAATATCCGTTTGTTGTTTATCAGTACTGACTATGTGTTTAATGGCCAAGATGCGCCATATTATGAATCGGCCACACCTAACCCGTTAAACTTATATGGTCAAACCAAACAACAAGCGGAACAGGCAGTGCTTAACGCGTCACCCTTACACACCATTATTCGTGTCCCCGTGCTCTATGGTGACGTCACCTCGCTAAGCGAATCCGCCGTGACCATTATCGCCACCCAACTCAAACAAGATGAGCAGACCAGTCATGATAATTGGGCTATCCGCTACCCAACTCATGTTGAAGATATTGCCTTTACATTGCGCGACTTACTCAAACAATCTGAGGCACTCGGCGGGATTTTTCATATTTCAGATAGTCAGGCTATGACTAAATTCGACATGGCCTGCGTGATGGCAGATATTTTAGGCTACCCAAGCGAACGACTCATTCCACAAGGTAAACCAACACAAACTGCGGCGCGTCCATACAACTGCGCATTAGCCGATTCACGACTAAAACCGTTGGGGATTGCTTATGGCAGAGATTTTAAGGCAGCGGTTGGGGATATCATCAATGGTGCAACCCACAATAAGATATGAGTGTAAATTTAAATAATTATATGGAGCCATAGAACATGGCTCCAACTAGTCTTGCAAACTAGATAAACTTAAAAGCTGCTTGTACAGGTTGCTGTTGCGGTCACATCTCTTTGCTTAGAAGCGCCATTTAGCATCCAATAGCCATTATTTTGTGATAAACGAACCCACTCACCATTACCCTCGAACTTGCCAGATATTTTCGTTAAATAACAAACAGTGTTCGCTGATGACGCTAAAATTTTCGCTGACTCTCCCTGCTTCCAAGTATAAGACTTTAAGCTAGGATTATAACGACTTAAGCACGCTGCACTTGCTTTTACACTATGCTGATCTGAGCTACCACCCAAATATACTCCATAGCTGGTATTTTTAACTTCAATAACCTCTTTCCAGCCTTCGAATTTACCAGCCATTGCTGTTAAAAAACATACATTGTGTCGATCACCTAAATACAGGTCACTTTGCCCCTGCTCCCACGTATCAAACTGTGTATATTTATCGCCTTTTGGGTTAATTACACATGTTGCTGTCGCCTCAACGGAATCTTGATTCGACTTGCCACCTAGGTAGTAACTCGCACCAATTTTTTTTACGTGTACTGATTCACCCCAGCCTTCAAAGTGACCTTGTACGCTTGATAAAAAACACACACGATCACGTGAAGTTCCCAGACTCACCTGATTTTCTCCTTGCTTCCAGTGGAACTCACTGTATTGATATGAACTAGCATTCGCAACACCACTTAAAGTCGTTGCGCCAAGCACTGCCAAGAAGCCTAATTTAGATAAAGTCATAAAGTTTCCTTTTCATATAAGTTATTGAGCGCTATTCGAGTCATTGAACAGCGGCGGCATAATAGCATACAAGCTCAACACGTAAACTTACTAGGAACAGTTTTTTACAAAAAAATCACCTAGTTACAAAAGCCTCACTACTCAGCTTGATCAACCAATTTGGTAACGGGTATTTCTTATACACAACGTCCAAGAAACTATCCCAAGCCATATTTTGTAGTCTCTCGATTTCAGCCTGCGGTACTGTTCCCTGATAAAACTGCCCAAAGTCCTTCAAAAACTGTACATCACGGCGGCGACTGTTTTTCGCATAACCTTTACCTGCATAGTGGATAAAATCCGCTGCAAGATAGTCATCATGGCCAAACATATCCATACGGTTAAAGCTGCGGTCAAATGACTGATGAGAAATGCCATGTTTATGTAATGTATAGTTAAAATAGCTTTGATCATAATGAGTTATGGTATTACACACCTGTTGCAAATCGCTAAGCTGAGTTTTCTGAAACAAGGGGCACTCATTCGAAGTGAGGATGATACCCGCATTGTAATAAACGGGTCCGTTATCGTTACGAGGCCAGTCGACCTCGCCCAATGCTTTGCATACTTGCGCTACATCTTCTTCTCGCTCTTGAATTACCCCTTCATCGAACCAATATGCGGTTTTCATATCTGGATATAATTCAAATACATCCCGCGCATGAGGTGTGATCAACACGTCCGCATCTACATACAAAACACGATCATATTCTTTTAGCAATTCGCCTATTCTTAGCTTTTCAGTCCAAGCTGGGCTCGCATTGTACTTTGGGTTTTCAATTACGATTGGATAATGTAGCTGATCTGACACAACTAAATCCGCCCCCACTTTTTGCGCGTAATGCTTAAAGCTTAATATAGCGGCTTGGTACATGGGGTTGTCACCAATGGCGAGGGTAAAAATGGCTTTTTTCATAACTCAACGAGCTCCTTTTTTCGTCGGGGTATTTTACCCCAAGAGGATAAGAAACCACGATATAAAGTTTCAAATCGAGTATTTTTCGTAAAAGCCATAAAGCAGAATGTGTTATTCTGGTTGATATTTTCTAGCTTTTTTACACTCATGACACACCCTACGCGCCTTGCCAAATACCTCGGTCATGCTGGCATTTGTTCCCGCCGTCAGGCATCTCGCCTGATTGATGCAGGTCAGGTCATGGTCAACGGACGACCCGCCAACCATATCGACCATGTGACTCCCGCTGACTTGATTACGGTTGCAGGTCAACAAGTGACGGGCCCTGCCAAAAAAGTGTTATACGCGTATCACAAACCCGTTGGGATTGACTGTAAGCTGAAAATGGATGACCCATCGAGCCTGATACATCATCTACCCCATGGCGAGCGTGTCTACCCGATTGGCAGGCTAGACAAGGATTCTCGAGGCCTATTGTTGCTAACCAATGACGGTGAGCTGTGCCAACGTCTTATTCACCCCGATCACCACGTAGAAAAGGAATATTGGGTAGAAGTAGACCGCCCACTGGATGATAATTTTTGCCACACCATGAGCTCCGGCATTCCCATTGACGGACAACTGACCTTGCCTTGTGAAGTCTGCTTACTCACCCCCACTCGCTTTAAGATTGTGCTCAAACAAGGCTTAAATCGACAAATTCGTAAAATGGCCAAGCATTGTGGCTATCGTGTCATTGACCTATTTCGCGTGCGAATCGCAGGGTTTGAGCTTGATTCGACGCTGCTCAGCGAAAATCAATTTCATCCGCTCTCCCTAGACGCCCTTAAATTAGATTAAAAATTGACTTGACGTTTTTGATTACAGGTGTAATCTTAATTTATCGATTACATTTGTAGGCAATAATATGATTGAACTTTCTAAAGCGGAATTTGCCGTGATGGAAGCCCTATGGCAAGGCTATCCGGCTAAAGCCAGCGACATAGTCAAACGCTTGAGCGATGATACACAATGGCATGAAAAAACCATCAAAACCCTAGTCAGTCGTCTAGTAAAAAAGCAAGCGGTGAGTTTTGAAAAACAAGGTCGAGAATATATCTACACCCCCACAATAGGCCGTGAAGCATACACCCTAAAAGAAAGCCAAAACTTTATTGCACGCTTATTTCGCGGGCGCGTTGCGCCGCTAGTCAGTGGTTTTGCTAAAACTGAGCAGCTCTCTCAGCAAGATATTGATGAGCTCAAACAAATCATTGAGCAATGGGAACAAAAGCAAGGAAAGTAACATGCTAAATTCAATGTTTGATTGGGTGTTCAATATCAATAACCAACTGCTCATCAGCGCAATTGTGATGGCGCTGATGATGCTACAAAAGCATACCGCTCAATGGTTGGGCAGTCGGTTGATTTATAATCTTTGGTGGGTTTTACCTTTAGGTCTTGTAGCGATGATGTTGCCCAATGAGATAAAACCCATTGCCAGTGAAACCATCAGCTATTTTCGTATCACGACACAGCCACATCATTTTGCACCGCAGTGGCAGTTCAGTATTGCTGGCGCATATTGGTGTATTTCGACCGTGCTTTTGCTTTGGGTGTTGTACCAACACTATCAATTTATTCAAGCTCTGAATATCAAAGCGCCTACTCAACAATTACAAGGGCAGCCCGTATATACAAGCACACAGGTGGCCACACCTATGGTGGTCGGCTTATGGCAACCAAAAATTGTTTTGCCAGATGATTACGCCCAGCAATTCGACCCAGATACATTAACACTGCTGATGGAGCATGAATTAACGCACATACGCCGCTTTGACAACCTCGCCAACTTAGCCTTACTACTGTTTTGCATCAGCTGCTGGTTTAACCCAGTGCTTTGGCTTGGATATCAAAATTTTAGAAAAACTCAGGAGCTGGCGTGCGACGCAGCCGTATTACAACAAAAAACCACACATCAACAGCTAACGTATGCAAAAGCCTTGGTTCGTTGCGCAGAAAACTCGCGTGCAGGGACTTTGATATACGCTTACTACGGAGATAAACAAACTATGGTACAACGACTTAAGCAACTTCAAAGTATCACTACCCCATCACTGGGCGTGAAAGTGTTGGCGCTGGTATTGGCTTCAAGTTCGCTAAGCGCAATGGCACTGGCGAAATCAACTGAGCAACTCGCGCATAAAAAAACCTCAGAAGTGCGCCCGGTTATGCGTATAGAGCCTATTTATCCGGCTGAGGCTGCCAATGCAGGGCAAACGGGGTATGTCACCTTACAATTTACCATTGATGGGCGCGGGCACACCAATAACATCGAGATAGTCGACGCACAACCCAAAGGAGTATTTGAAAAAAGCGCAGTAAATGCTTTAAGACAGTGGCAATACACGTCTGCTTCAGACACCACCAAGCGCTACACGGTTCAGTTAGATTATGCGATGGGCAATGAAGCACCATCAGACAAGCAAAAAGTGAAACACGAGCGCATCAAAGTCGCTCACTAAACCAAGCAGACGGCCAGTATTATAGCTACTGGCCGTTTCTCATTATAAACTCACCGCTATCATTGCAATGGCACATCCTAACCCCACAGCCCAAATGAGTGAGCGCAGCACATGCAGATTCATGTAGTAAAACAAGCAGTAAAGTACCCTTGCCACAATATGTGCCACCGCCAGATACTGCACCGTTGTACCAATGGTATTGGTGCCTAATACCACCGCAACTGCCAGTGTAAACACAGCTAAAGACTCAAAGCTATTTTGATGCGCCGCCAAAGCCCGTGCGCCAAATCCAGTTAACTGAGCTTGCTGCGCTCTTGGATGTTGATTGTCGTAGCCGCCCAGTTTGTTCATCGCAATGGCGACTGGCACTTTAGTCAGATAAGGAAGCAGCACTGCGATAAGCGCACATATTAGAATTGTAGTCATACCATGTCCTTGTAAATTAAGCTCTGCTGAGGTTAATAATTAAGCATCAGCTTTAACATAGCATGTTCAAAATAAAAAAGCCGCCTCTTAAATCTGGGCGGCTAAATTGTGTAGCATCATCGCTAGTATACGATGATTGGTAACTTCTAGCACTGCGACAGATTGTCGCACGTGAGATGAAAAAAATGCACTCGCAAGACATTGCCATGATAGATACACTGAAAAGAAATAATTTGGAATGACAATGAGTTGGATCGCATTTACCGTTTTGGCTGCACTCTCACAGGCTTGGCGTAATGCGCTGCAAAGCCATTTAAGCCAAAGTGTCAGTGTGGCCGGTGTAACCTTTGCTAGATTTTTGATAGCTTGCCCGCTTGCGCTTGTGTATCTGCTGGGCTTATACCAATGGCAGAGCGTTGCAGTACTCACACCAAACAATCAGCTCATCTTGTATGTGATAGCCGCAAGCGTTATGCAAATTGTCGCCACAGGCCTGATGGTGCTGCTATTTAAGCAAAACAATTTTGCAGTAGGCGCAGGCCTTGCCAAAAGTGAAGCGCTGATGGCAGCAATACTTGGCATGTGGTTATTTGGCTCAACGCTCTCCCTAATTGGCTGGCTCGGTGTGGCAATTGGAGCCGCCGCGGTGCTAATGCTCAGTGGTTTCAGTTTAAAACTATTTAAGCCAAAAACCGCGCTGCTTGGACTCGCCTGTGGCAGCGCCTTTGCACTGACATCTTTATGGGTAAGAGAGGCGAGTCTCGCAACCGGTTTACCATTTTTGCACAGTGCAGCGTGGGTGTTACTGCTAGTGTTGTGTACACAAACCCTGCTGCTTGGGTTGTTTATAAGCTACAAAGAAGCGCAGACGTGGCGAAAACTATGGCAAAAACGTATGCTCACCTGCGGTATCAGTGTAACGAGCTTTATCGGCTCGGTCGGCTGGTTCAGCGCGATGAGCCTACAACATGTTGCCTACGTAAAAACACTCGGCCAAATCGAAGTATTTTTCACTTTGCTCATCGCCACGCTCTGGTTAAAACAGCCCACCAAAACCAGCGACAAACTCGGCTTGGTACTGATTGGTATTGCCGCTGTGCTGGTCATGTTAAGTTAAGTCGTGACTATCGCCTCTTCAACACCACTTGATATAAATCGGTGCGACGGTCTTTTAGATTTCTAACCGTGCCCTCACTGTGTAGCAACTTGAGTTTATCCAGATCCAGATCACTAAATAGCAGCATCTCTGTATTTGGGGTTGCCTCGTTGAGTGCAGCATCATGAGGAAACGCAAAATCAGACGGTGTTAACACAGCCGACTGACCGTACTGTACATCTAGTGAATCAACTTGCGGTAAATTACCAACGCTGCCTGCTATCACGACGTAACACTCATTTTCAACTGCGCGTGCTTGAGCACAGTGGCGCACCCGCAAATAACTGTTCTTGGTGTCAGTCCAATAAGGAACAAACAATATGTCTAACCCTCGCTCGGCCATCAAACGGCTGAGTTCAGGGAATTCGACATCGTAGCAAATCTGGATCCCCACTCTACCCGCATCGGTTTCAAACACACTAATTTCATCGCCCCCTTCTATCACCCAGTCATAGGCTTCATGGGGTGTAATATGTATCTTGCGTTGCTCATCAATTTTACCGCTACGGTGACATAAGTAGCTGACATTATATATTTTTTCTCCATCCAGCAGGGGCATGGAACCCGTCACTATGTTCGCATTGTATTCAATCGCCATGGTTGACATCGCATCACGAAACAGTTCGGTAAACTCTGCCAGATAACGAATAGCTTCGGTTTGATTGCGGTGCTCTTGCAACCCCATCAAAGGCGCGTTAAAAAACTCTGGAAATAAAATAAAGTCGCTTTGATATTCCGACACTGTATCAACAAAATACTCCACTTGACGCATCAACTCTTCCACTGAGCTGACGGAGCGCATTTGCCATTGCACAGCACCAACCCGAACAATGGTTTTTTTGGTGTCTATCACTGTATCGGTTGGCTGGAACAAGATGTTGTTCCACTCTAGCAATGTGGCATATCCACCCGAATCTTCATCCTCTGGTAGATATTGCTTTAGCAAGCGCTTTACCTGAAAGTCATTGGCCAATTGAAAGCTCAGTATTGGGTCGTAGAGTTCCTTATGATCGACTTTATCGATGTACTCCATCGGTGTCATATCTTTACTGTGGTTGGTATAGCGCGGGATCCGTCCACCCGCTAGAATTGCTCGAAGGTTATACTGGCGGCACAACTCTTTGCGAGCATCATATAAACGCCGCCCCAATCTCATCCCTCGATGACTTTTAGCGATAACAACATCTAACCCATACAGCGCATCACCATTACTGTCACTGAACACTCGGTTGTGAGCATCGACAATTTCATCGTAGGTATGGGGATTAGAAAAGCGTTGATAATCCACTTGCACACTTAACGCCAAACCGACTAATCGGCCTTCATCTAAAATGCCTATCTGCCCTTCTGGGAATTGATCAATCAATCTAAAAATGGTGTGACTGGGCCAAGCTCCGCCCAGATCAGGGTAAGCCTCGTCCATAAGTGTTTTTATCTGTGGGTAATCTTCTTTATTGACATTGCACAACGTAATACGTGCTTTTTCTAACGACATACTCCCTCCTGAACGACACATTTTACTGTGGCTATTCGTCTTTCGGTTTACCTAATCCTAAATTATAGGCCTTTGAAAAGTTTATAATATCACCATAATTTTGCGAGCCTCACCGTACCTACTTAACCAGCATTACACGCTTTATGAACAAAAAACAGCCAGAACCATCTATACTAACAACTGCGTTTTCACTTAAATTTCAGGCCTCACTGAATATGAATCAGTAACGGTATACACAGAGGTAACGTGATTGGATCATCCACATAAGAAACCCAACGAAGTCGAACAGCTAAAAAGTCAATTACTCTTAAAGGTTGCTTGGTACTGCTTGTTTTTGCACGCTATGCTGATTTTGGTATTTTTGTTTGTTGAAGTCGAATTATTGGCCTTATTCAACATTTTCAGTGTGGCAACATGGTGGTTTGGTATCAAGTTACTGCAAAAAGATTATCTTTCATTGGCGCTGAGAATCTTCAGTTTAGAGGTAACAGCACACTCCATTGTAGTATGCTTGTTGATAGGCACCGACTATGGCTTTCAGTTTTATTTGTGGGCGGCATCATGTTTACTGCTGCTAGATATTCAGCTCAAACTTAAACAAGCCGTGAGCTGGTGCACCGCCATCATTATAATGTTTGCTTACACCTATATAGGCTTCATTCCCTCCCCGTACCAAATCGCCTATCATGAATATGCGCCTTATATTCATTTTTTAAATGTCGTAGTGTGTGGTATTCCAATGATCTATACCATAGGTCTGATCCGAGAGATTACGATTAATCAACGTAAAGAACTCGAAATCCTTGCCGCTCACGATTCTCTCACACACTTATTCAACCGCCGCTACGCGCTGGGCCTTATTCATCGCGCTCAGCAAAGCTGCGTTAGTCAAAAAACGCCTATTTGTGTCGTGATGGCTGATATCGATCACTTTAAACGTGTAAACGATAGGTACGGTCACGAACTAGGTGATGAAGTGATCTTTCGCGTATCAGGCCAACTCAAGCGCCATTTAAATGATGCTGATATCGGTGTTCGTTGGGGCGGAGAAGAGTTTCTACTGGTGCTCCCCAATTGTTCACTGATTGAAACCCAACAGCGTATTGAAAATATTAGACAAGCTGTTGAAGCTATGTCTTTCCAAGCAGATGACTTATGCGTAACCATGAGTTTTGGTATTGCACTGTGGCACCCGACACAAAGCTTTGAAAGTGTCTTAAAATATGCCGATGTTGCTTTGTACAACAGTAAGCATAAGGGGCGAAATACCCTGACTATCGCCCCTGAAAGTGCCCTTACCTAGCGCAATGCTTGTATTTTTAGTTGATGTATAAGTTCACCGGGTAACAGGGGCGTTGCCTCGCCGTTTGCATAAGCTTCAAACCCCGCACGATAGAACTCTGATAAAGGGTGTCCACTTTGGCCACCAGCGATTGTCATAATCGCCTTGTCTAGTTCGCCCGGCTGAGCAATAAAACGTTGTGATGCACCAAAGCTCGGCCCTTGTACGGCAGGCATAAATGTATCCCCAAATGCGCTCATACGTGGCATGTCCAGTAAACCACTTAAGATTGGCAGTTGCTGGCTAAACGGATGGCGAATGTTTAGCGCGTTGACATTCCCCCAGCGCCAATCATCCATTTGGCTGCCGTGTGATGCTGTTAGGGATGCTTTTGCTCGTTCGTATGCCGCAAGTTGTAGCGCAGTCCAATCTATATGGCCATTTAACCAACTACCTGGCTGCGCTTTAAGCAGCTGCCAAAGCGCAGGTTCTAAATAGTTTTTTATTTTACTCAACGAACTATCTCGCGCCAGAAGCTTTTCCTCTATTGGCGCTAGCGCAACGTCAATCACCGCAGCTCGAAAGTGTTTAACTAAAGTATATCCCACCGATTCTGCACAAGCACAGGCTTGCCACGCTGCAAGATACTTTAAATCAGCTGCG
Organism: Pseudoalteromonas sp. MMG022; assembly: GCF_021654245.1. Taxonomy (NCBI): domain Bacteria; kingdom Pseudomonadati; phylum Pseudomonadota; class Gammaproteobacteria; order Alteromonadales; family Pseudoalteromonadaceae; genus Pseudoalteromonas; species Pseudoalteromonas sp. MMG022. Next base: position 40,579 of record NZ_JAKFZQ010000024.1, read on the forward strand.
TACTGCTGTTTACTCTGCTCTGATGCATTCAATAATTGTGTTAGGTGTTCATGCCATGGCGTTAAAAATAACGCCTCATTGTCTTGTTGCAATTGGTTGAAGCCACGCTCATTGAACTGTTGCTTACCCTGAAGGCGATCGCGTATCTGCTGCGCTCTGGCACCCAGTGCATACCCTCCATCGCCAAAGCGCTGATGATCGGTCACTGACATGACACGCGCATTTGCGCTCCACAACCTGCCGTCATCAGGATTCACCACTGACGGACGCTGTGATTCATTTTGCTGCCAGCCTGTGGGGTAATCGGCTGCACGCACCGCTAGGTCGGCAGGTTCATTGCGCTTCGGAATGGCTCCCATAGGCTGCCATCCCGCCTGCCCTGAGTCATCAACGACCATTAAATTCTGTACAGGGATCCCCACATCCGCGGCTTGAGCAACCGCTTCACTAACGTCTCTGACGCGCTCAAACTCAAGCAGGTCTAAATTCACAGCATATGACTGATGCGCAACCCAGCTCAAAGCATATTGCTTACCATTAAACACTTTTACTGGCCCAAATTCGCTCATTGTCAATTCGTATTGGTGAAGCTCGCCATTGGGCAGCACTATCTTTTCAATCTCTTTCCAAGTATTAGTGCGCTCATCTAACTCCACCCAATCAGCCACATCTAGATACCCATTGGTAAAGCCCCACGCCACTTTATTGTTGGTACCCACAACGATCGCTGGCGCTCCAGGTAATGAAACTCCCGTAACTTGAACTTTCTCACCTTCAAACTGGTAGTTTAGCTGGGCACGATACCATATTGCAGGCACATTCAACCCCAAGTGCATATCGTCAGACAACATGGCCTTGTTTGTCATGGTTAATGCGCCAGTAACAGCCCAATTATTACTACCATAATGTGGTAATGACTCAATGTGGCGAGCAACTACAGGCACGTTACTCACTTCTAATGCTGGAATAGGCACATCGCCTACAGGCAGCTCAGAGCCATCTAGTGCCGCCTGATATCGGCTGGGTTGAGTGAGAAAAGCCTTCATATCTGCCCCAAATACGCTATCGATATGAATAAGTGCCTCATCTCGTTCAAAGTTTCCCGCTTGCAAATCCAAATACATAGCAAAGATCACCAAAAGGCTATCAGCAGGTTGCCATGCTCTGACTTGCGCCCCTGTTAAATAATATTCAAATGTATTGAATCCCGCTTGTGCTTGCCCATCATTTACACCCTGAGTGTAAGCGGTTAAAACATCTTGGTGCGATTGCGACAGCTGTGCGTATATTTGCTCACTACGTTCACGAAACTGATGAAAACGCATTTGCTTATCAAGGTTGAGCGCCGCTTCTCCAAATAACTCACTTAATTCGCCCGCGGCATTACGACGCAATAAATCCATTTGAAAAAAACGATCTTGCCCGTGGGCAAAACCTAAACCATAGGCCACATCTTGCCGATTTTGTGCTTCGATTACCGCCTGCCCTAAGTTATCTCTAGCAACGCTTACATCAGCGCTAATTGCACGGCTAGTTTGTTTACCATCTAACATAGGTAGGCTCAAAGAGAGTAAGCCATATACCATTGCCGTTGCAGCCAGCGCTAATATCACCAGTGGCGCTAGTAGCCATTTTAGTATCTTGAGCATATCCTTTTCCTAATTAAGTTTGCCTGTTTTTTCATTTAATCAGCTGATTGTGACAATTGCCTAACATAAATTGCTATTTAGTGCGGTTTTGGCACCCTAAGCCTTTGTGCTTTATGCTTGCTGACCCAGCATAAACGGGAGCATTCTCTGCGTATTTTTTTATTGTAGAACAAACCTTTTGATCAACCACACAGTGGACTATAGTTAAAAAACGCTCAGCAACTCTCGATAAGCAATGTTTGCAAATTTGTCTAATGCACCAAGGAAGACGCAGTCGATCAAAATCAGTTTTTGGCTTTTTTTGTGTGCCATTATCATTTCAGGTTGGTACGTTGACACAGTCAACTACAACCGTCTCATGCAAGAAGAAAAAAGCATAGCCTACGAAACGGTCAACGTATATCGTACCCAAGTTGAAGGGATCTTAAACACCAATATTCAGCTCGTTAGAGGTTTAGCCATTGCGATCACACGTGAAGAAAACCTGACACAAGCCTCTTTTGAGCGCGTTGCAGAGCCTCTGTATCGCTCCAGCGGTGTGCTACGCAATATAGGTGCCGCACCCGATATGACCTTGCAATATATCTATCCACTGGCGGGCAACGAAAAAGCCATCGGGTTAAATTACACCACCCATTCAGCACAAAGCGCCGCTGCGCTCAAGGCAAAGAACTCTGGTGAAATCGTACTATCTGGGCCGTTAAATTTAGTACAAGGGGGGCAAGCGGTGATTGCCCGCGTACCAGTTTCGGACAAAGACAATAAATTTTGGGGCCTTATTTCAGTAGTGATAGATACCCAAAAGCTCTTCTCACTCGCTCGGCTTGAAGACCTATCACAGCAATACATCATCGCAATGCAGGGCAAAGATGGCCTCGGTGAGCAGGGCGAGTTTTTCTATGGTGACAGTAATATATTGCTTGAAGAGCCACTTTCTCTAACGATAAATGTGTTATCAGGTCAATGGAAGCTTTATGTATATCCACGTGGGGGCTGGAGACCAGACAGTGCCACAATATGGCCATTTAGACTTGCACTATTCACCATTATTTTGCTCTTTATGTGCGCATTTTTATTTTTTAATCGCTTACTCAAACAACTTGAGGACAACGCACATTCATTAACCAGTATGGGGGCTTTAGCAGAAGTTGGCGCTTGGACCATTAACTTGAAAACCCGCAATATAAGCTGGTCTGAAGTCACTAAACAAATCTTCGAAGTACCTGATGGCTATCAACCCTCTTGGATAGCCACGACAGAATTTTTTGTCGCGGGTGCACCGAGGCGGTTAATGCAAGACACATTCGACAAGGCGATAAAACAAGGCGTTGACTTTGAAGAAGAGATGTTAATAAAGACCGCTAAAGGCCAAGAGCGCTGGGTGTTACTTAAGGGCCGAGTTGTCAGAAGCGGCAGCTACACAACTCAAGTTTATGGTTCGGTACAAAACATACATGGTCGTAAATGCCTAGAAATAGAACGCAATAAAGTTGCGAAAAATAATGAATTGCTGGCTCAGCTCAGCAGCCATGAGGCTGTGCTCAACCTGAAATTAGAACCAGCACAAAAAGTAGCAACTAAAGTGATTTGTGAAGGCTTGGATGCTCAGCGTGCTAGTATTTGGCTACTCAACGCTGATGGCACCCAACTCATTCCTATGGGCTTTAGTGACTCTAGTGGTGACAACCTTCAGTACTTCCCTCCGTGGCGTAAAAAGCAGTTACCTGAATTATTCGAGGCTGTATACAAACAAGAGATGATTCAAGCCAACTTTGCGCATACCCATAGTTGTACAAAGGAGCTAAAAGACAATTACTTGAGCCCATACGAAGTGAACGCCATATTTGGGTGTAGTATTTCGTATAAAAGCCACGCCATTGGTTTACTGTGTGCCGAGTACCAACACCCGCATTTACAATGGGATGCAACTGACGAAAAACTCATTAAAGCAGTAGCCGCTACATTGGGTAGCCTATTTGCTAGTCGAGAGCAGCAACAAGCTAGACAGCAAGCTGTTATGGAAAAGGAACTGGCGCAGCAATCCGCCAAAATGAAAGCGGAGTTTCTCGCTAGCATGAGCCATGAGATCCGCACCCCTATGAATGGCGTACTAGGAATGCTAGAAGTTGTCATGCACTCAAATCTCTCTCCATCTCAACAGCATCATCTGCAGCTGGCCAAAAGCTCCGCCGAATCTTTATTAACTATTATCAATGACATATTGGATTTTTCTAAAATTGAGGCGGGTAAGTTAGACGTAGAAAAAACTGAGTGCGATTTAGTCCAAGTGGTGAGCGAAAGCATCAGCAATTTTGCACCGCGCGCGCACGAGCAACATACTGAATTGATTTTAGACACCCAAGGCATGCAAGTGCAATATGCCAAAACAGATCCCCACAGGCTAAAACAAATACTTAATAATTTATTGAGTAACGCCATTAAGTTTACAGAAGATGGTAAGGTCACCTTAACGTGCTACACAGAGCAGCAAGCTCAACATACACGGCTTTGGTGCAACATCGAAGACACAGGGGTAGGCATTAGTAAGTCTCAACTCACAAAGATCTTTGACTCTTTCACCCAAGCCGACCCCTCAACTACTCGAAAGTATGGTGGGACAGGGTTAGGTTTAACCATAGCCAAGCAACTATGCTCGCTGCTTGGCGGGTCGCTCAATGCATATAGCAAAGTTGGTGTTGGCAGTACCTTTAGTTTTTACATTGAACTCTATGAACCAAAAGCCCTACTCCCCATATACACGACCTGTGACGGCCTAGTTGTAATTGATGAGCAGTTACCATCGCTTGCAGGTAACCATAGCCTATTTTCAGCATGGGGTATCCGCTTATATCATGCAACTTCCTTAGTACAAGCAACTCAGGTAATTAATCAAGAGCATTTGAGTCGCCCCGCCATAGTCGTTGCCTCTGAGTTGCTCAGTTGTGCCGATCAAAATCAAGTCGAGCAGTTCAAACAGGTGGTCAAATCCACGTGTACTGGATTTGCCATATTAAGCGAATGCTTAGATAAAGGTGAAGCGCTTTGCCTGCTCAAACCAGACTTAATGCTACTAAAGCCCCTAACGCCCGCAGATATGCTAAAACTGTGTCAGTTGAAAGTGACTGAACAGCCCCATCCCATGCCCACTCAACAAGATTTGAGCCACCTCAACGTATTACTTGTTGAAGACAACAAGGTCAACCAAGCCGTAGCATTAAAGCTGCTAGCAAGATTTGGCATCCATGCAGACTGTAAAGAAGATGGTCAACAAGCACTCGCTCATCTAAAACAATTAACCGAACCATACGATATTATTTTGATGGATTGTTTAATGCCTGAGCTCAATGGCTACCAAGCAACGAACCAAATACGTAACGGCAGTGTCGGTAAACAGCATAAAAACACGCCTATCATTGCTCTTACAGCCAATGCAATGCAGGGAGATCGTGAAAAGTGCCTTGCTGCTGGTATGGATGACTACATTGCTAAGCCTATAAAGGTTGCTGAACTTGAACAAAAGCTACAGCAATGGAGCTCAAACACTAAACAAAACCTCGCCAATAGCGTACAGTAGAAGAAAAATGTTGGAGTCAAAACATGGAATTGAGCGAAATAGAGCAACGTATTGTCGGCTGCCTGCTAGAAAAGCAAAGCACCACACCAGAGCATTACCCACTTTCTCTTAACGCATTAACCAACGCCTGTAATCAAAAGTCCAATAGAGACCCCGTACTGAGCCTAAATGAGTCAGATGTATTGGATGCATTAGAACAGTTACAAACAAAGCATATTGTACTGATCGATGAAGGGCTGTCTGGGCGAGTAAATAAATACAGCCATAGATTCTGCAACACCGAATTTAGTCGCCTGCAATTTAGTGAACAACAAAGCGCCATTATTTGTCTATTGCTGCTCAGAGGCCCACAAACTCCCGGTGAACTTAGAACTCGTAGCGCTCGACTAGCAACATTTAAACAAGTCAGTGAAGTCGAACAAGCACTCGAAGAGTTGCAATCGCAAGGGTATGTGAAAAAGCTTGCGCGAGAGCCTGGCAAACGTGAAAGTCGTTTCATTCACTTGTTCCAAGACACAGAGCAATACGCTGCAAACACGGCGACAAGCGAAGCTAAACAGCTAGAAAATGCAGAGTTAGACTCCCTACTGAGCGAGATTGAACAACTTAAGCGAGAGTTAGCTGAAATCAAACAGCACTTAGGGCTTTAAATTCGGCACTAATAAAAACATAATATCCCCAAATAGCATTGGCAAAGAGGAGCATAGAATGCGCCAAGCGATCATGGCAGAAATGCAAGTACAACCACACATAGATGTGGCTTTTGAAATTACGCGTCGAGTCAACTTTATCAAACAACGTTTGGTGTCAGCGCACTGCCAGACATTAGTGTTGGGGATCAGCGGAGGTGTTGATTCATCTACGTGTGGCAGATTGTGCCAACTAGCCGTGGACGAGCTAAATGCTGAACACAGTACTGACAGCTACCAATTTATCGCTATGCGCTTGCCATATGGTATTCAAGCGGATGAAGATGAAGCTCAACTTGCATTAGATTTTATTCAACCGTCACAGCGTGTGACGGTAAATATAAAACCAGCTGTAGACGCTATGCATGAACAAGCGATGCAAGCGATGCAAACGGCAGAGCTAGATATTCCCTCACAAACTTCGCTCGACTTTATCAAAGGCAACGTAAAAGCACGTCAGCGCATGGTCGCGCAATATGAAATCGCCGGCTTAACTCAGGGGTTGGTGGTAGGGACAGATCATAGTGCGGAAAATATTACAGGCTTTTACACCAAGTTTGGCGATGGCGCATGTGACTTAGCACCGCTTTTCGGCTTGTCTAAACGTCAAGTGCGCGCCTTGGCAGCATACTTAAAAGCCCCTGTAGAACTCGTCACAAAGGCGCCTACCGCTGACTTAGAATGCGATAGACCGGGCCTAACCGACGAAGAAGCCCTAGGTTTAAGTTATGATCAGATAGATGACTTCTTAGAAGGCAAAGATGTGGATGATGCTGTAGCGGAAAAGTTGATTGCCATTTATCAACGTACCCAGCATAAGCGCCAGCCTATTCCAACTATTTACGATTAAAGTTCGTTAGCACAGTACACCATGTGTACTGTGCCATTTCCCCAATACCATTCACGTGATGACCTCTTCAAAAACTCGCAGTTTATAAACGTTGAATGCCAGTGATCGACAAACCAAAACATGACGTAAAAATTACGTTATAGTTAACTTATTGATATATTTCAGAGGATAAACAGTCTTAATGACAGCTCCCATATTAATTACTGGTGCAGGACAGAGGATTGGTCTTGCGCTAGTTGAACATTTTGTTGCCAATAACCAACCTGTCGTGATGACATACCGAACTCGGTACGCAGCGATTGATGCGCTGGAAGAACAAGGCGTGCATTGTATACAAGTGGACTTTGATAGTGCCGAGGCGCTTACTCGGCTCGAAATGACGATAAGAGCGCACTACGATAGCTTAAGAGCCATTATACACAATGCATCAAGTTGGGATTGTGAAGCAAACAACCCTGATTTTAATCAGTTGTTCGACAACATGATGCGCATACACGCTAAAGTACCCTATCAGCTCAATTTGACTCTTGCCGACCTCCTGCTCGCATCTGAATCAGTAGCAGACATCATACACCTGACGGATTATGTCGTGGAAACAGGCAGCCCCAAGCACATCGCTTATGCAGCCAGCAAAGCCGCCTTAGATAACTTAACCAAGTCTTTTGCGAGCAAATATGCGCCTAACATAAAAGTGAACTCTATCGCACCGAGTTTGATTATTTTTAACCAGCACGATACACCTGAATATAAAGCCAAAACACTCAAAAAGTCCCTTATGGGCATAGAGCCAGGCTGTAAAGAAATCATTCGTAGTGTTGAGCTGCTACTCAATAGTGACTACATCACAGGTCGGAGTTTACCTGTAGATGGTGGACGTCACCTTAAATAGAAGAGAATATTATGCACGACAATCTAAAAGACAGTTACAAGCAAATCATTGAAGCTGTGGGCGAAGATAGCAATCGTGAAGGATTGCTGGAAACACCAAAGCGCGCAGCTAAAGCCATGGAATACTTAACGAAAGGGTATCGTGAAACACTAGAAGATATCACTAATAATGCGGTGTTTACCTCAGATGCTGACGATATGGTATTGATACAGGACATCGAACTGTATTCTATGTGTGAACATCATCTGTTGCCTTTTGTTGGCCGTTGTCATATTGCCTATATTCCAGATGGTAAAGTACTAGGTTTATCTAAGTTCGCACGTATCGTTGATATGTTCTCTCGTCGCTTTCAAATTCAAGAACAACTAACACACCAAATTGCAAAGGCTGTTGAGCAAGTTACTCAAGCAAAAGGTGTTGGCGTAATTGTCGAGGCCAAACATATGTGTATGATGATGCGTGGTGTTGAAAAACAAAACTCGCAAATGCGTACATCGGTGATGCTAGGCAACTTCAGAGAGGATCCGAAGACACGCAACGAGTTCATGCAATTAGTAAAAAACTAAGGATAGGCTATGCAAAATGCCATTATTAACATTACTAACCTGCGACTGCGTACGTTCATCGGCTTTAACCCTGAAGAGCGTGAGAAAAAGCAGGATGTGGTGTTGAATATAGAAATTCACTACCCCGCCGACACGGAGTGTATTAACCACGATGAAGTTGACCACGCCCTCAACTACAAGACCGTAACTAAAGCGGTAATCAAGCTAGTCGAAGATGGTCATTTTTTATTATTAGAAAAGCTGGTCGCGGACGTGCTCAGTGAATGCCATCGTCATCACAGTGTCAGTTATGCCAAAGTTAGGGTGGATAAACCTCACGCTCTACGCTTTGCAGACTCTGTTTCTTTGACGCTTGATTGGCACAAGTGAGCAGCTAAAACAGCTGCTCCACACCAACCGCTAATATTATCACTGCTGCATACCTGAGGCCCTTTCCAGCCATAACCAAAGGTATAAATAACCTTTTTGGTACCCTAAACACCCCTGCGAACAAAGTAAGTGGATCGCCAATCACGGGCACCCAAGCAAACAATAGACTGTAAATACCATAACGGCTAAATTGCAACCTTGCCTGATGGAGCTGCTGTGATGACACCGGAAACCACTTAGCATTTTCAAAACGAAGTAGATTAATGCCTAGCCAATAGTTAATACAACTCCCCAGTACATTACCCAAGGTAGCAATCGCCCATAGTGTTACTAATTGCGCATTTTCAGTGATGGCTAAGCCGGATAGCAACACTTCAGACGAACCGGGCAACAGCGTGGCCGAGCTAACGGCTGAAATAAATAAACCACTGTAAACCCACATAATTCCTACTACCTTCAACGAAATATAGTTATGCTAATAACATCAACTAAAGACTTACAGTTCAAAAAGGAAGACACCAATGATAAACAAGGTTCATAAGCTATTGATTGCCACAGCCATACTCGCTGGCATATCAGGTTGCGTCTCGTCACAAACCGACTCATCCCACTCTAAGGGCTATGAAACATATATCGCACAAGGCGAGCAATTTAAACATGACCATTTTACCAGCACCCAAGGCGAAACCATAGAGCTCAAAGCTGATCGCAAGTTAGTGATCCTATTTGCCACTTGGTGTAGTGATTCACAACGCGCGCTAAAAGAAATTAAGGCATCAGCACTGGCTACAGACCCAACATTACAGATTATTGCAATTGGTCGCAATGAAGATGGGGAGACCTTGAATAAGTTTAACGATGAGTATCAGCTTCCATTTCCTTTAGTTGCCGATCCTGAACGGGAAATATATAGCCAATATGCCAATGCTGGTATCCCGAGGCTGATTTTATTAGATGAGAATAATAAGGTGGTAAAAACATTAATTGGTGAAGAACCTACCATCGTCGATAAGCTCGTATGGAACAAGTAAATTGTTAATTCGTTAAAACAAAAACGCCAGTCAAATGACTGGCGTTTTTAGTTTAAAGCTCAAGGGCTTATTTTTGTTTACGACGACGTAGCGCAGCAAACGGAGCAGCTAATAGCGTTAACCAAGCTAGAGAACCTGATGAAGAGCTCTTCTTAGGCTCAACAACTTCCTCTACTGGCTGTTCAGCTTCAGTATCAACTACATTGGTGATGTTAACGATGATTTCTGCAGGCTCAGAGATGTTACCTACTACATCAATTGCATTAACCATAAGCTTCGCTTCATTGTTACCCGCTTCAAAATCTAGAAGCTCTCCATTAGCAACAACAATTTCACCTGCTGCGTTTACAGACAAGCCCGCATGCGTTGACGACTTCAAGTAGAATTCTGAAACATCTAACGTGTTTTCTACGTCTTCAACTGCTAGGGTCGCGATTACAGTACCAGTTGCAGTGTTTTCAGCAACACTCACTTCAACACCGTTTAGTACTGGCGCATCAAATGGCATTGGGTTGTTCAATACATCACTTGTAACAGGTAATACAACACCTGATAAATCTGCACTTGCAAGTGCAAATGGAGCATCAGCGCTGACATACGCTTTCGCGCCAGGAGCAAGTGTTTCAATCGCTTCGCCTTGCTCATCAACAAGTTGTGCTGATGATGCACCAAAAGCCGCAGAACCTGTTAATTGATCAGTCTCAGAATAAACTCCATTATAAGCAGCTGAACCAGTTCTTATATCAAAAGCAATGTTTTTACCCAGATCGTCTGCGCTTAAACCAATTGCATCTGCACAACCTGCAAATGTAACCGTGTTTGAACCAGCTTCATGGAACAGTATGTCGTATGAACCCATACTCCAAGCTGGCTGACCTGCAACCATAGGAGCAATGATTGTAAGCCCGCGACCCATTATCGCTTCTAAGTCATGGTATTGTCCAACTGCGTAGTCAGCTTCACCATCTTCGTTGATATCAAGGCGCATCTCATAGCCACCTTGAATTAGGTGTGCAATGTCTTCACGAAGTACTACTGATGATGTAAACAACAGTTCAGACTTACAGCGTGAAATACCACCATAGACATTGAAAGATGCACCAACTAAATTTAGGCCTTCATGTTCTTCAGATGCGGCTTCTCTATTTGCAACTAGCTGCTCAATTGATGGAGTAAACTCTTTGCTGCTAGTGTTCTCAAGCACCACACGAATTTGACCATCAACCAACTCATAGCCCACTTCGATGCCTGCGCTAGCTTTTGGTAATGCATGATAAACTAAGTGAAGGTCGTGATCCCCGTCAGTTGAAGGGTCATCAAATACCAACGCACCATCAAACTCAGAAAGTGTTAAGGCAGGGCTACGTGCAGCTAAGCCTGCTGGATCCAATGGGTTTTCAAGGTTCCACTCTGGTAACTTGCTTGAATCAATGCTTAGTTTAACATCAAACTCAATTGTTTGACCTGCAGGCACCGTTACCGACTCTGGGATAGTCCAGCTAATCGCACCAGTCTGTTCATCGTTTGCATAGCGCGCTTCAGTTCTTAAGTTATACGTCTTCTCTTCAGATGAGAAGTTCTTCAATGTTACGGTCTTAGAGTACTCTTCTACACCGTTAACTTTAACTAAGCCAAATGATAGTGCTGCTTGGTTTGTATCAAATTTCTCTTCGTATACCCAAGCGGCTACAGGTGAGTTTACTGCTTTTTCAACATCAACTAAACCTGCACCGATTAAACTAATTGGCGCCAGTTCAGCGTCAGGGTTTACAGTCACAGCTTCAGTAGTCACGTTTAAATTAGCTGTGTTCATTAACGTTGCTTTGATCTCATAAGCATTGCGCTCTGGTAGCGCTTCTCTTGCAAGAGCCACAGCACCCGCTGTCATAGGACCAGAGAAAGAAGTACCCGTAGCTGGTGCTAGCTTATCTTGAGTGCCTGTTGCAGCGACCATAATGTTTTTACCTGGCGCCGTAATTTCAGGCTTCAATAACCCACCCATAGATGGACCACGAGATGTGAAACTAGCCACAGCACCCGCTAAATTAAACATTTCATTTTTTATGCTGTACGTTGCTTCACCACTCGCTAGTTGCGCCTTCAACGCATTACCAGCTTCTAGAGTGATACCCACAGCTTGGATAGTGACTTGATCTGTTGAGCCACCCATAGACGTTGGGTCACCTGCTACGTTGTTCGCGATAAGTACAAACGCAGCGCCCTTTTCTTGAGCTTTAATTACTTTTTCAGTGAAATAACAACTACCACGGTCAATTAGAACTGCTTTACCTGTGAAGTCAACATCATCACCAAAATCAACACATGCATCTTGATTCTCTTGTGGGTAAACAAGTGGTGCGATTTCATTGTTCATTTCATAAGCGCCACCAGCTCCCCAGCTCGCATTGACAGCCTCAGCCTCAACACCTGCGATGGTTGCTGAAACAACACCTTCTTCGATTGTTGGGTGCTTCATAGCGCCAACAGAAAGTGCATTTGGTGTTGTACTTGGCCCACCAATAATAAATGGAATATCGTTATCGTTACCAGCTGAGATAACCATGTTGATGCCCAAATCTGACGCTTTCTGGATCAAGTACTGAGTACCAGTCCCAGTATTAGTTGAGCCGAAAACTCCGCCCAGTGACATATTGATCACGTCAACACGGTCACTGATATCACCGTCACCGTTAGGGTCCATCGCCGCTTCTAGAGCAGCCGCTTGTGCCGCAAACGGACATCCGCCACCACATACAGAGTAAACGTATAACTCTACATCAGGCGCAATACCTGTTACTGAGTGAGATACTGACGTACCATGACTAGTTGGAGCACCTGTTGCAGGGCCAATTGAAGGGTCATTTTCAATTGGATCAGCATCATTACGCATATAGTCATAACCACCAGAAACTTGACCTTGTGGCCAAGAAACACTTGTAGGGTCTTCTTGAGCTGCTTGGTACGCTTCAAGAGTACCTGCACCACCAAATATAGCGTGCGTATAGTCAATACCCGTGTCTAACACGGCAACCTTTTGGCCCATACCCGTTGCGACACCGCCAGTCCTTACCGGCGTTGCCTCAATATAATCTGACGACTCCTCGATATGAAGTTGAGCGTCAAACATTGGTAGTACTTTTGCTACTCGAGGGTCATTTTTCAGCTTTTCGATCGCTTCTTCAGATGCTTCAATAATTAACGTTGGTGCCAAAACTTTAGTTTTACCAACTACTTTTGCATCTACATCAAATTTGCTTAATTCAACTGCCACTTCGCTTTGCAATTGTTCAATTTTTGCCATTGATGCACGTGCATCACCATGGCGATAAGTACCTTGTGCAAATAAATCTGCAGCTGTCGTTGTTTTTAAAACAACCATGTATCCAGCAGGTTCTTGTTTTAGTTTATCGCTAGCGCTTGCTTCCACAGGCGTAAAGGTTAATTGCTTTTGAAATTGCGTAGCTGTTTGTGCAGAAGCAGCTGCGGATAGTAATACGCTACCGACTGCGGCTGCAATCGCAGTCTTTTTAATCATATTAGACATGTTTTCCCCTAGGACTTGTTGTTTAATTATGTGTTGCTATTTTTTTTAAAGCGAATGGACATTTAATATAATGTAAATATGCAAGCACAAGCAACACACGAAAGACACAAATATAGTACCCCATTCACAAAAACAAAATAACACAACATAACACATTGTTTTTTATGAGTTTCATTTTGTAAAAGAAAGTAAATAAAACATCACCCTGTCATAATTTACATGTATCGATAAAATGTATTTCGATGATTTTTCTCATAATTACTAGTACGCCGCGTTGCACTTGCCTTGCTGGTAATTTTCCGTAACACTGGGCAGCAATATATTATTAATGGAGTAAATAAGTGAAAAAGTTACTATTATTAGCCGTTACGTTGGCAGGGTTTACGGCAACAAGTCAGGCGAATAATCTATTTGAAGCAAGTGAAGACGCAATTGAATATCGTAAAGCAGCGTTTCAACTGATCCGTTATCAAATTGGTGATATGGGCGATATGTTAAAAGGCAAAGTGCCTTTTGATGCTAAACGCTTCGCTGAACGCGCCGAAAATGCAGCGCAGCTTTCAAGCATGCCATGGGAAGCCTTTATCGAAGGGTCAGACAAAGGTAACACCGATGCATTACCTGCAATTTGGTCAGACCGTGAAACGTTTGACAAAAAAGCTCAGGCCTTTGCGAAATACGCCCAAGAACTTGCAGTGGCAGCCAAATCGGGTGATAAGAAAATAATTGGCGCAGCCTTTAAAAACTGGGCTAAAGGCTGTAAAGATTGCCATAAGTCTTTCAAAGACTAATTGGTATGATAAGACCTAAACTCATCGCAGTTTAGGTCTTATTGCCCGCTAACCTAATAACACCTGTAAAGGTTGCCCTCCCCAGATCCCTAAAATAGCGATTGAGAACAACATAAATATGATATAACCCAGCTTACCAGAACGCATTTTTGGCACTGCGGCTACACCTTGCTCTTTACCTGTCAGCAACGTTTTCACTAGGTTTTTACCTTTAATTCGATAAATGATAATTGCCAAAATATGCAGTGCGATAGCCATCAGTAATATGTCAAAGTTATCATGATGAAGGTCGCTGGCAATTTCACTCCATGATGAAGGTACGTACGCCACCAGCGGCCCCTCCACAAGAATGTCATCGGTACTCATTAAGCCGCTTATCAATTGAATGAATATCAGAATGAAAAACAGTAGTACCATGTAACTGCCCGCAGGATTGTGACCAACCCCTGCGTCATCCGAGCGCATCGCTTTTAATGCCGACTTTGGAGAGTGAAAAAGCGCGCTAAGCTTTGCCGTATCGCTACCAATAACTCCCCAAACAACACGTGCCAACATTAACGCAAGCAGTAAGTACCCTGTAATAAAATGTGCCTCTAAATAACCTTCTTCTCCGGTTACATACAGTACAGCTATCCCTAATACCAGCAGCCAATGGAAACCTCGTATAAATCCATCCCACACTTTTGTCATTTTTCTCTCCAAGCTCAAACCGACATGCAATTGCCTGTTAATAATAGCAAACTATATCAAATTCAAATCATAAACGCAGACGATATTGACAGGAGGACAAAAACTGAAAGAGGCGCTGTGTATCTACACAAACGCCATATTTTTTAGATACACGGGTACGTTATACACACTGCAATAAGATACTGCGACTTTTCTCTAGCGTTACAGCCTGATGCTCTCCCAACGCAACCATGCCATGGCGCTCCAGTTGAGCCACTATTTTATCCGCGACTTCTTCCCCGAGTCCATAATCTCGTAAACGTGTTGGCATTTGCACGCTGTGGAAGAATGCTTCTGTTTTCTCAATGGCTTGTTTAATTGCAGCATCTTCATCAGACATATCCAAATTGAGTACCCGCTGTGCGTATTGTAACAGCTTTTCTCTCTTGGCCTCTTTTTGTTCCATCATCATACGTGGTAATACGATTGCCAAAGTTTGCGCATGATCCAGACCATAAACGGCTGTCAGCTCATGACCTATCATATGAGTACTCCAGTCCTGCGGTACACCCGCTCCGATCAGACCATTCAATGCCATCGTCGCGGACCACATTATGTTAGCTTTAACAGCGTAAGGCGCATCTTTAGCAAACACCTTCGGACCTTCCTCCATCAGCGTCATCAATAACCCTTCTGCAAAGCGGTCTTGTACTTTCGCATCAACGGGGTAAGTCAAATACTGCTCCATAGTATGTACAAACGCATCAACAACACCGTTGGCTAATTGGCGTGTCGGCAATGTGGTCATAACATTTGGGTCTAAGATGGCAAATTTAGGCTGTACCAGTGGGGTAGCAAACGGCAATTTATCATTGCTTTGCAGATTGGACACCACGCTAAAGCTATTTGATTCTGAGCCTGTTGCAGGCAAGGTCAATACCACACCAATTGGTAAAGCAGATTCAACTGGTGCACCTTTAGATAAAATCTCCCAAGGTTCACCCTCAAAACAAGCCGCAGCTGCTATGAATTTGCAGCCGTCAATCACCGAGCCACCACCAACAGCTAGAATGAAGTCATAGTTGTGTGCTTTAACAAGTTCCACAGCTTTCATACAGGTTTGATAACTCGGGTTTGGTTCAACTCCTTCAAATTCTCCCCAAACATGTTTTTCTAGTGCGCTTGCCACCTGCTCATAAATGCCATTACTTTTAATGCTACCACCGCCGTATACAACCAGTACTTTTGCGTCTAACGGAATATTGACCGCTAAAGTTGATATTTGCTGTTCACCAAAGTGAATATGTGTGGGATTAACAAAACTAAAATTTAGCATGCACTGCTCCATTGGTTAATTTTTTGCTGATAACACAGAGTACGTATCTGCTGTCATTGTCGATTGGCAGTGTATTAAAAAGTTAGCATCACAAAAAGCACTCCAAATAAAATACACTTTTGCCTCAGAGCAACAATAAAAGAGATATAATGAGATTATTTCCATTTTGGAGCTATTTATCGTGAGTTGGCAAGGTTTAGAAGTTTTCCTCACCGTTGTTGAACAGGGCAGTTTTAGCAAAGCAGCGGATAAGTTAGATGTCTCAGCATCATATATTAGCCGACAAGTACAACAGTTAGAGCAACGCTTGGGGACGGTGCTCATTCAGCGGACCACAAGAAGCCAAAACCTCACCGATGCAGGCCGCCAATACGCCACCAAACTCAAAGTCATTCAGCAAGAATTAGTGGACGCTACTAACCAAGTACAAGGGGTACAAAACACCCCCAAAGGCCCGATTCGTATTTCTGGTGCAGGAGATTTTGTCGCTAATCAGGTGGCGCCAAAAATCGCCGAGTTTTTAAAGCTCTACCCCGAAGTGAATGTCGACATTGATTTTAACAACCGTAATGTTGATCTCGTAGAGGAAGGGTTTGACCTGGCCATTCGTTTTGGCCTGCTACAAGACTCCAATTTAATTGCACGTAAGCTATACACCCGACCTATGACTTGGGTCGTAAGCCAGAACTATCAAGCTCAAAAGGGGATGATACGCCACCCTTATGATTTACAGAATCATAATTGTCTGACCGGTGCCCACGGTCGCTGGCGATTCATGATCTGTGAACAACTGGAGGAGATCAAAGTTTCTGGCAATTGGCGCAGCAACAATTCATATGCCTTGATCAATGCTTGTCTAGCTGGACTAGGCGTTGCCCATATGGCCAAAGATATTGTTCAACCGTATGTAGAGCGAGGCCAACTCAGCTATATTCTAGAGCCATTTCAAGTCAATGATGGCGCGACATGGTTGGTATATCCACGCAAGGATTTAATGCCTTATCGAGTTCGTTTGCTAATTGAGTTCTTACTCGATAGTTTCGCTTAAACGTGTTAGTTTTTTCTATCATTCAAGAGGATATCAAGCGATGCACCCATTTTATCAACTTTCTGCCAATACGTTACAAGGTCAGCCATTTGACTTTCAAGCACTGCAAGGCAAAGTGGTATTGATAGTCAATACTGCAAGCCAGTGTGGCTTAACGCATCAATATGAAGGACTACAAGCCCTACATGAAAAATACCAAGATCAAGGTTTGGTTATCATCGGCTTTCCATGTAATCAATTCGGTGGACAAGAGCCTGGTGATGCAAAACAAATACAGCAAGGCTGTTTGGTTAACTACGGTGTTGATTTTTTAATGATGGAAAAAGTTGATGTCAATGGTGACACCACTCACCCTGTTTATCAGTACCTTAAAGATGTTCTGCCGGGGCTTTTTGGGAAACGTATCAAATGGAACTTTAGTAAATTTTTAATTGCTCGCGATGGCCAGCCATTAAAACGTTTTGCACCGACAACCAAACCAGAGAAGCTTGTCCAATCAATTATAGGTGCGCTAAACGGCTAGCCTATTTGTGGCATTAAAAAGGAGGCCAACGCCTCCTTTTTAATTAATCAAGATAATCGAAATCATCTTCACCTAAATTTTTGCGCAAGCGCTTTTGTTCAAGATAGTCATCGAGCTTTTTCTTTACCTTTCGCTTTTGCTTATCATGCTGATTACGGCCGAGGTTTTCGTACTCGTCATCTACAAAATCATCATCAAGCGCATCATAAGAAAATGTCTTACCCACAACCCACTCCAATAAGTGTTAATAATAGTTACTTGGTGAAAGTGCGCTCACAATCGTGATCCCTTCACCTAAGTGAGTATTTAGCTGGAAATCTCAAATCTTGGAAGTGAGAGTTTTTTATCGTCTTAATAAAAATATTTAATCATTGTTGTAGTTTTAGTCAAACAAGCTAAATTATGGTCAAAAAGCAAAATTTGCTAACATCAAAAAAAACGCCAAAAAACAACAAACACCTGATATTAAAGACATTTAATTATTGGCATTAGATTTGAATAACCATTGGCGTATCTATCATAAGCAAGGATTTTCCACATGAAAAAATTAGTCTTGTTAGCAGCTTTATCTGTAAGTAGCACATCGTTTGCACACTCGCAGGCGGACGGCTCACACCTGCAGTTCAGCTCTGCCGACTGCAAAGTTAGTTTTCAAAATGATGTTCGTATCACGCCCGATGAGTTACTCATCACCAAAAGCAATGACCAAGGTAAATTGCGCATCACTGAGAGCGGCACAATATTTATCAACGGTGAGCAAATAGCACTCAATCATGATCAACAGCGCACGGTGATGAATTATGCTGACGAATTGCGTGGCAAATTACCTCAGGTTGCCAATATCGCCTTAGATGGTATTAAAGTAGCTGGTGTTGCTTTAGATGAAGTTGCTGCTGCATTCGAATTACAAGAGTTTGGCTCATTAAGTACTTTGCTAGAAGAGGTACAGGTAGAAGTACGTGATACCTTTTACCAACAAGGTGCGTTTATCATGGGTGAACAAGCCTTCAATGATTTTGGTAATAACTTTGAACAACAGTTTGAAGAGCGAATTGAGTCTGCAATTGAAGGAGCCATGATGGAGTCTATTGGCAGCATTCTGATGGCTGTTGGTTCACAAATGGTAAGCTCTGGCGGCGATATGGAGAAGTTTGAACAACGCATGGAAAATATGGGCCAGCAAATCGAGGAAAAAGTTGAGCTACAGGCTCGAAACATTGAGCAACAAGCCCACGCACTGTGTGACCAATTTGCGGTGATAGCACAGACTGAAAACCAGTTAAAAGAACAAGTCCCTGCTTTATCAGGTTATCAACTATTTACCTTGAAGCACTAACCACACATTTCTCTCCCTAAGTAGTCGGCCCTATGTCGACTATTTTTTTGCTTGTGTGACTAGTTGCCCAAGCTGTGCAATGGCATGCTCTGTTTTTTGATCCCATAGCACACCATAACTAATACGGATACAACTCCTGTACTTATCACTGGCACTGAATAGCGCTCCAGGTGCAATACTGATCCCATGTGATAGAGCCAGATGAAATAACTTGGTGCCATCATATTGAGCACCCAGATCTAACCATAAAACACACCCTCCTTTTGGTTCACTCACGCGCACAAAATCAGGAAGGTGCTGACGCAGCGCCATCATCATACGCTCTTTTGCCACCAGCAAACGCTTACGCAAGAGCTTTAAATGACGATCGTATTCACCACAGGCCAAATAATCAGCCAAGACCCACTGGTTCATTAATGATGATGAACAGCTAAATGCACGCTTCAACCTCTTTGCGGGGCCTATAACCTGTGGCGCTATAAGCCAGCCGATTCGGTAACTGGGTGCAGCAGTTTTCGAGAACGACGAACAAGTGATGACATTCCCCGTTGTGGAAAAGTAACGGGCTGGTTTACCACGCTGCTGCGTAAAGTGTAAATCACCATACACATCGTCTTCTATCAAGGTGACTTGATGATGCTCAAGCAGCTTCACAAGCTGCGCGCGCCGCTCATCTGGCATATAAGATCCTAGAGGGTTATTGATACTGGTTGAGAAAATGCATGCTTTGATGTCTCGCTTGTTAAGGGCTCGCTCTAAATCCGCTAACCACAACCCATCATCAGGACACAGCGGCACTTCAACAGCTTTCAAACCCAGGCTTTCTATCAATTCCACGACCCCAAAGTAACTGGGAGATTCAATCGCCACCACATCACCGGCATTGGTCACACATTGTAGTGCTATTGCCAGTGCTTCCTGTGCCCCGTTGGTGATCACAATTTCCTCTGGGCTCACTACAAGCCCCATATCTAAATAACGTTTAACAATTTGTCGCTTGAGTTCAGGTAGACCATCAATTGCACCATAGTTAATCATGGCCTGCCCTGCCATGTTCATTGCCCTGCGCATCAGTTTTGCCAAAGCTTTATCTGTACTTGCCACTGCTACTGGGTTAGCAATACCAAGTGGTACCACATGTGGCTGGTGAATCGCTTGATAAACCTGCTCTATCAAGCACTGCTTATTCACAACAATAGGTTGGGTGGACAACCGAGAGCGTTTGGGCATGGCATGAGATACCTGAGCCGCCTGTAAAAAGTAGCCGGATTTCTCTTTCGCTACTACTTTCCCTTGTGCTTCTAACGCTTGATAAGCCTGCTTAACGGT
The DNA here is from genome assembly GCF_021654245.1 of Pseudoalteromonas sp. MMG022. Taxonomy (NCBI): domain Bacteria; kingdom Pseudomonadati; phylum Pseudomonadota; class Gammaproteobacteria; order Alteromonadales; family Pseudoalteromonadaceae; genus Pseudoalteromonas; species Pseudoalteromonas sp. MMG022. The sequence goes on from NZ_JAKFZQ010000024.1 coordinate 60,772, forward strand.
AGGAATACTGACAGCCAACTTTTGCGCCATTACTCTCAACGAGGGTAACTTTTCTCCGGGTCGCAGCACGCCTTGCTCTGCCATTTGCGAGATTAAATGAACGACCTGTTGGTATAAATAGGCACTTTGCTGTTTGGATACGACGAAACTCATCACGCCCTCAATCTGTATAGGTTATATTTGTCATTTTCTGTATATGGTATGTACACAATATACCCCTACAATGAGCATTATTCCAACCCTTCCACAAATGTAAGTTCACACTTACAAACTTCAAGGTAATAGTTATGAAGGATATGCTACTGTATTTGATCACAGTATTAATTTGGGGATCCACTTGGCTGGCCATCGAATTTCAATTAGGTGAAGTCAACGAAGTTGTGTCTCTTTGTTTGAGGTTCTCGTTGGCGGCTGGGTGTATGTGGCTTTATGTTTTAATGAAAAAACTACCCATGCGATACTCAATCAAGGACCATGGCTTCTTTATTTTACTCGCGATATGTAACTTTGGTGCCAACTATCTCTTTCTTTATTGGGCTCAAAACAGTCTAAATTCAGCTATGGCATCCATCGCTTTTTCTTTATTGCTGATCATAAACATAGTGAACACTAGAGTATTTTTCTCTAAGCCAATCGCCAAGCGTATTTACTTTGGAGCGGGACTTGGCTTGCTTGGCATAGTCGCCTTGTTTTGGCAGGACTTGAGACATTTTGACATCAACAACAGTGCTATCGGTGGATTAGCACTCGCACTATTAGGTACGCTCATAGCGTCTTTTGGTAATATGGTGAGTGTACGCAACTCAAATCAGCAAGTCGGAGTATTGCAGGGTAATGCGTGGGGCATGCTATACAGCGCGGTTTTATTGCTGACATACACGCAATTTTCGGGTCACTCATTAGTCATTCAAGCAAACTGGCAGTATTGGGCGTCACTATTCTACCTGGCTATTTTTGGCACAGTGATCGCTTTCGCCAGCTATTTTTCACTGTTGAAAAGCATAGGTCCTGAACGCGCCAGCTACGTGATTGTGCTTTTTCCTTTAGTCGCAGTAATGCTAAGTACATATTTTGAAGGTTTTGTGTGGCAAGAAAACACTTTTATTGGCTTCTTACTCGTGCTACTGGGGAATGCCATCGTGCTTACCCCCTTTGACAAACTTAGAGCATGGTTAGCTCCTTCCCCAGTAAGCAGCTAACTTCGTCGCAATGCCACCACTGTGTGGCATTTTTTATAGCCGCAATGCAACCGCTTTTGGGTGAATACTCACCTGTGCAGGCGTGACCCCGACCATCTCTCCATCTGCTTCAATTGCTAGATCTGGCGTAGTGATCTCAAATTGCTGTATCGTAACAGTGTGCACATTAGCCTGCTTTTCATGCTTTGCGAACAGCATGGCAAACATTGTACACAAGCTTGCGAGTCTTGTTGTTGCTGAAAACTGTATACAAGTCAAAAAGCCATTATTTGGTTTTGCACTTGGCGCACATTGAATACCGGCAGCAAAATACTGACCATTTGCGAAAAGCAACATCGTCACAGCCTGCTCTGCATCAAAAATGGGCGAGTTTACTCTAATGGCGCGATAGGAAAAGAATGCTTTTAAACCTGCCCACACATAACTGAACCTATGTTTTTGTTTGTGGCTATCAATGCCTCTGACCACATGGGCATTATAACCAAGCCCCATCACATTTAAAAAATAGCGGCCGTTAACACACCCTACATCAACTTCAATGGTATTTTCGCCAAAAACGGCATTACGCCACTGACTAAGTGAGCGATTAAATTGACGAGCAAAGTCATTGCCTGTCCCTGCTGGTAAAATAGCCAACTGACAATTCAACCCGATAATGGCGTTCACAGCCACATTAATTGTGCCATCTCCACCTATCACGACTAATAATCGGTGCGCTTGTGCAAGCTCACGGAGCTTTAGTACATCTTGTTGATACTCTCCAAGCGTATAAAACCACTCACATGCTATTTTTTCTTGAATTATTCGCCTTTTTAGCCATGCGACATGTGACTGTACGCTATTTGCACCACTTGGTTTAACTACAACCAACATAGAGACACCTTTAAAATAAAATTAATTAACTTGAATAAGTATGCAACAAACACCCCAAGAAAAAACACACAAAACAAAATAAAGAATTGAAAATAAATAAAAAACAATATTTAAACCCAATTTAAATTAGTGAATGAGATGACAAAACAGCCCTAACATTCAAACATAAAAAAACAAAATGCATTAGTTATTCTTATCCGAAAGGCACAATTTTTATCGTTTTATTTTTGCGCATTTTGAGCGCAAAATAGCCTTGTTTTCAGTCAAACTTATATACACAGGAGCTAACATGCTTAATTCAGCTGCAGCGTGCAGCAACACGCAAGCGAACACCGTTAATACCGTACCAACAAAAGTTGCTTTCGAATGGATGTCGTTTTTTAATCGACTTGGTAAATTGCTCGCGTTAAGCCATGTAACGCTCTATAAGTAAATTTTAGCTTAAGTGTCACACCCCCAACCTGTGACACTTCGGCTTTTTCCTATAACTTTCCGCTATCAACCTCCTCAATTTACTTCATTTTTAACCATTGAATAATAAATTAAGCAAATTTAGTGTAAATTTTAAGCAAACAGTTTAAAAGTGGTTTACAGCAGCAAATTCGCTAAGTATTATCTTGGCCCATGGAGAGATGGCTGAGTGGTTGAAAGCACCGGTCTTGAAAACCGGCATACGTTAATAGCGTATCTAGGGTTCAAATCCCTATCTCTCCGCCATATTTTACAGTTTTGCGCCGGAGAGGTGGCCGAGTGGCTGAAGGCGCTCCCCTGCTAAGGGAGTATAGGGTTTGTAGCCCTATCGAGGGTTCGAATCCCTCCTTCTCCGCCATTGCTTTGAAAACCGCTCTAAGAGCGGTTTTTTTATGCGCTCTATATATTCGTTTTCTCGACTCTCATACATCTTCCCCTTTACTTATTGCCATTTCTAATTCAAATTAGTTCATATAGTTACAACAACACCTTATGAAATAACTTGCTGATTATGCTGTACCTGAGAATATGCATAACATTATCAATGTAGTTAGTCTAAGCAAGCTATAATTACTCGCAATAACAAAAAACTAGCTAATAACTATGAACTTCAAGCATGCGTGGCAAAGCCAGCTCAGTTACATTCTATTATCCATCAGCTATTTGGCATTGGGAAAACTGCTTACTGCGTTCGCTTTTCAGGATCAGGTACTCCCAATTTGGTTGCCTGCCGGAGTTGGTCTCGTCGGTATGTTCATTTGGGGGTGGCGTTTTATACCAGGCCTTGGTTTAGCGTCGGCCACATTTAATTGGACAACCGCACACGGTTGGAGTTTTACCGCCGCCTCTGTTTCAAACGTTGTGGAAGTTGGCATCATCGCATTTGGTGCCATTTTACAAGCGCTGATCGGAGGCTACTTGCTCAGAGCGTGGCTTGGTCACCCACTACATCTTAAAAGCCGTTTACATATAGCTTATTTTATTGGCTTAACTGGCATCGCAATCAACTTAATTTCTGCGAACATTGGCGTATTTGCGCTCAGCTTCTATCACCCTGAATACAGCTTTGCCAACCATTGGAATAACATGCTCGCATGGTGGCTAGGTGACTCTTTGGGAGTGCTCATTGCGACGCCCGCACTACTAATCCTGTTACAACCTTGGTTTGCCAGCTCAGAGAAACTCAATAACGTCGCCAGCACATTTAGCGCATGCGTTGTATTGTGCCTATCAGTTGCCCTTACCACCTTTTTATACAACCAAGGCAATGTCAAAAGCGCCAACCTGAATGCCAAGCGTGAAGTTCAAATCATTGAGAATATTGTTTATCGCTACATAAACCAAAGTATGCTAGCTATTCAGTCGCTTGCTAATCAGTTACAAGCAAAACAAAATTTCACGCGACATGGATTTGAGGACACTGCCCGCCATTTAAAAAGTCAATACACCTTTTTGCGAGCACTCTCATGGAACGAACAAATCTCCCAAGAACATAGAAGCCAACTCAACGAAGAACTCGCCGGCTTATACGGTGATGAAGTAGTAATTAAGGGGGAGCCTTTAGTACCAAATGACCCCCTTGTGATTGTTAAATATATCGTGCCACTAAACGGCAACTCGGGTGCACTAGGTTTCAACGTATTTTCAAAAGAGAGTAGACGCCAAGCTATCATCAATGCCAGCACCAAAACCGAACCCCAGGCGAGTGATATTATTTATTTAGTGCAAGATAGCCGTCCAGCACCATCCTACTTATTGTTTTCCCCCGTGTTTACCACAGCACCGCAAGCAGCAGGTCAATCAATAAAAGGCTATGCTACTGCAGTTGTACAGGTTGAAACCCTACTGGCTGAAGCCTTAAAGCAAGCGCAAGCGCAACTTTTCAATGTCGCTTTTTATGATGTCAGCAACAATGGCGTATTTTACAAAAACTTTGGCCCCGAACAGCTTATTGACGAACAAAATAAAAAAGTGGTTACTTTGTTTGTTGCAGGGCAGAAATGGCGCATGGAGTTATCTATAAAAGAAGAATACGCTTCAAGGCTCAATCAACAACTGACGCTCATGTTACTTATCCTGCAGCTGAGTATCACAGCGCTAATCGTGTACATCTTGCTGCTATTTAATTATCAACATCATGCGTTAAATGCGTTAGTGGAGCAGCGAACGCGCTCTTTGGCTAAAGCCAAACAGCAATCCGACCGCGCCAACCATGCAAAAAGCCGCTTCTTAGCCAACATGAGTCATGAAATTCGCACTCCTCTCAATGCCGTGATTGGCTTCGCGTCTTTGGCCAGCAGCTCACATAACAACCGTGAGTTAAGAGACTATATTAAGAAAATCGGCTCCGCATCAAAGACCTTACTTAACCTAGTTAATGATATTTTAGACATCGCTAAAATTGAGTCCAATCGCCTACAGATAGACGAACACCCATTTGATTTACAAGCGCTTCTATCTCGCATCGACACCATGTTTGCCTCCAGTGCACAAAGCAAAAACATTGTTTGGCAAGTGGTACATAACCTGCCAGGATCTACTTGGGTACTAGGCGATGAAATGCGGTTGGAGCAAATACTGATCAACCTATGTAGCAATGCCATTAAATTTACGCAACGTGGCAGTGTTATTTTCGAAGTAGAAGCGCAATTTGGTACAAAGCAGGTTGATTTAGCTTTTTCGGTAACTGATACCGGCATTGGTATAGAATCAGAAAAGCAAAAAACCATTTTTAGTGCGTTCAGCCAAGCTGATAATTCTACTTCGCGCAGATATGGCGGCACAGGGTTAGGGCTGGCGATTGCGAAAGAACTCTCTGAGCTCATGGGGGGGACACTCAGCCTACAAAGCGAAGTTGCTCAAGGTAGTACCTTTACCCTGGCTATCAGCTTGCGAAATGCCAGTGCTCAAAGCCAACAAATTGAGCAGGTAGATACGTCACAAATTCACTGCTTACATGTGCTTGTTGCAGAAGATAATCCTGTGAATCAACTTGTTATAAAAGCCATGCTGTCATCGTTTGATATACAACATACTGTGGTCAGTAATGGACAACAAGCCATTGAAGCGGTGAAAAGTGAACACTATGATGTTGTGCTCATGGACTGCCAAATGCCAATTATGGATGGCTATCAAGCCACAGCAGCGATACGTCAATTTAAAGGGGTTGATGAACTGCCAATTGTAGCGCTCACTGCTGATGTAATGCCTGAAGACAAAGCACATGCGATCGCGATTGGCTTTAATCGGCACCTCGCAAAACCATTAGAGAGAGATAAGCTCGCGATATGTCTAGCGAGTTACTGTTAACATTATGAGATTAATAACTATTTCAATTATCCTTAGCTGCTGGAGCAAATTAGTTTTTTCACTTTCTTCTGGTGATATGGCTTCAATGTCATGCCTTGAAGTTGCAAGTAACTGGCAACAGGTTGAGCAAGCCCAGCAACAGGGTACCTTTCGATTTGCAAGAGATCAGGGACCAATAACATGGGACATTGATCACACAGCACCATTTAGTGAATATCTAGCTCAGGCTAAGGCCATCATTAGCAGTCGTAATACCCGTGCACAACAAAATTGCCCCATACTCACACCGGTCGCAAAACAGCTAGGATATGAGATTACAGATGTGAAGGTTGCCGATCTAGTCGCACCGTTTGAATTACGTCATAACAATAACGACCGTGCCATTTTACTCATCCATGGCCTAACAGACTCACCGTTTACATTTCATTATTTAGCCGGGCAGCTTTATCAACAAGGCTATAACGTGCGTGCTATTTTGTTGCCAGGACATGGTACAGCACCAAGTGACCTTCAACATATAGAGTTGAGTCAGTGGCAAGCCTTGGTTAATTACGCGGTTGCACGTACCTCGCAAGATTTTCAGCAATTTGCTGTACTTGGTTACTCAACTGGCGCTGCACTCGCTATCACTGCAGTATCAAAGAATCCTACCGAAAATATTACTGCTATGGCATTAATATCCCCCGCAAGCGAGCCTCACAACAAACACGGCTGGCTTGCTAAATGGATAGCGAAAGTACCTTTTATAAACTGGATAGATGAAGATGCCGACTTCGACTTTGCCAAGTATGAGTCATTCCCTTGGCAAGCAGCGGCGCTGGCAAACGACGCCATGGCCATGCTCACCACGCACACCTTTCCAGCAAACCTACCCTTGTTCAGCACATTCAGCGAAGTTGATACCACAATTGATAGCCTAGCAAGCCTCGCAATGCTGAAGCGCTTTGCTTTGGATAGCCAACGACCCACTACTCACTCATTATTGTATTATGGCAATAAAAATACAGCCAAGGCTCAGCTACCAAAGGGTTACAACATACTGAGCCCTCAATGTGATCATCTTACTTGTGATTCCACAATAGACATGTCTCATATCGGTATACTACAGCCGCCAGAACACCCTTATTACGGCTGGCAAGGGATTTATCGCAGCTGCGGAGGGTATTTAGCTGAACTGCCTAAGTACTTGGAGTGTAAAAAGCACCCTACGCCACTGTTAGGCGAACGCACATCTCGAAACACCAGTTATGAGGTGCCGTTACAGCGTTTGACGTTTAACCCAACATACGACGACTTCGTCGCTTATCTAACGACATTTTTGGATAATCACTTTAGCACCCATGTACAACCATAAATTTATTGACAGCATTTCATGCGTGCCAGCTGATCAATGGCAGCTTCTGGCAGGTGACAACCTATTTTGCAGTTATGCATGGCTCAACGCACTAGAGCAAAGTCAGTGTGTCCATCCTTCCACTGGGTGGCAACCACAACACCTACTGGTTTACCTAGATGAAGCGCTAGTGGCGGTTATACCGGGGTATATTAAAAGCCATTCTTATGGAGAGTATGTATTCGATTGGTCTTGGGCAGACGCGTATCAACGCTATGGCCTTAGCTATTATCCCAAATGGTTGTGCGCAGTACCATTCACTCCCGTAGCAGGAAAGCGAATATTGTGTCAGTCACTAAGTACTGATTTAAGTCAATATATCCACCAAACTCTGATTGAGTCATGTCGCGTCTACGGCTGGTCGGGTGCACATATCAACTTTCTTACAGATCAGAGTGAGCCTCACGAGCTATTTTTACAGCGACAAGATGTCCAGTTCCATTGGCTAAACAACGACTATGTAGACTTTTCACATTACCTCAACAGCCTTACATCTCGACGTAGAAAGTCCATCAGAAAAGAGCGGCAACAAGCAAAAAACCATGGCCTGTCAATCCGATGGCTATCTGCCAGCCAGATAGATGATGAAGTACTGACATCTTTTTATCGCTGTTACCAGGCCACGTACATAAAACGTTCAGGGCACCAAGGCTATCTCAACCTTTCGTTTTTTAAGTTGTTGTTGCAACACTTACCTCAAGCAGTGCGACTTTGTGCAGCATTTGAGCAACATAAGCTCGTTGCCGCCAGTCTCTATCTAATTGATGCAAACACTTTATATGGCCGTTATTGGGGCGCTTTGGAGGAGTTTCAAACACTTCATTTTGAACTTTGCTACTACCAAGGCATTGAATTTGCGATTTCACATACACTCGCTAAGTTCGATGCTGGAGCACAAGGCGAGCACAAACTAATACGAGGCTTTTCACCTGTTAATACTTATTCACGTCACTATCTGGTTCACCCCACCTTTCGAGATGCAATTGAGGATTTTATACAACGTGAAAACCACCATATACAACAGTACAAGCAGCGTTGTATAACGTTTTTACCTTTTAAACAAGAGTAATCGGTTGTTAGCTGGCATTTTATGATCTTGCAGCAACTTTAGCCCAGCCTGTTGCGCCTTTGCACAAACCCACTCGATATCTCGGATACCGCTTTGTGAGTCTTGTGTTTTTAAAAAGCTATCAAAAGCAGCGTTACTTGCACTTGTAAATGCCCCATCATAATTAAAAGGTCCGTATATACACAACAAGCCCCCATTCGCTAAGTGTTGAGCAACGCCTACAAACAGCTTTTCAACGAGCGCTTTACTTACGATATGTAACGTATTTGCCGTGAAAATAACGGGCACCTGTTGAACGGGCCAAGGCTGATTGAGATCCAAACTCAGCGGCTTTCTTACGTTGCTCGCAGAGCTCTCTACCAACCAAGCCTCAATACCTTCATGATTACAAAGCCGATCGCTAGTCTGCCATACCAAGTGCGGCATTGATTCAGCAAAGTAAACGGCATGCTGACCTGTGCCCGAGCCAACCTCGAGCACATAGTCATATTGCTCAAGATATGGCTTTAAAACTGACAATATCGGGGTTTTGTTGTTTTCACAGGCTTGGGAAAAGGGTTTATTCATCCAGTCACTCCTTGCACTTATATTGAGCACAGTTGCCCACCGTTGAAGCAATGAGCCATAAAAAAATTCATGCTTTATTTTAAGATTACGATTAATCAATTGTATTTCAAGACTTTCTTATTTTGGCATAACACCTGCTATAGTGATAGTGACATACAGCCACACGAGGACCCAACTATGTTTATTTCAACTATCACGCACATGCCAATCTGCGAAAGTGGCCTTGTAGAAGCCCATGACGACAATTTATTTGTGCAAAGTGATGACTATCGAAAAGAAGTGCAAGATTTGCTAACTCCTAGTGAGCAAGAAGATGCACCAAAAACTGCACAGCTCTTTGTACTCGGCTACAACTAAGACATTTTGCTAAGCTAACCATGCTTAGCGGCTAACTATGTAATGACGTACATTACATAGTTAGCTATGTCATTCCCATTATATAGCGCACCAGCTCTAACCCACCGACTAATTGCCACTCAATTAGAGAATTCATTAGAAATTATTCAATATATCAACTATATAAACACTACATAAGAAAGTTAAATTCGCTTAGAACCATTGTTACACTATTGCAAGGAGCAACAATGCCAAATACACGTACAACTAAAGACAGTATGGGGAGTCTTGAGGTCCCAGTAGGTGCGCTGTATCAGGCTCAAACACAGCGCGCCGTTAATAATTTTCCGGTCAGTGGATTAACCTTACCCGTTTCCTTTATTCGTGCTCTAGCTTATATCAAACAAGCTGCCGCACAAGCCAACAAACACCTGAACCACCTATCTGAAGAAAAGGCCGATGCCATCATAACGGCTGCTCAAGAAGTGGTAGATGAGAAACATTTAGAGCAGTTTCCTGTAGATGTTTTTCAAACTGGCTCGGGAACAAGTTCAAATATGAATGCCAATGAAGTTATCGCCACGTTGGCAAGTCAAGCAAGTGGCTTGTCTATACATGCTAACGATGATGTAAATATGGGACAAAGCTCCAATGATGTAATACCTACAACCATTCATGTAAGCTGCGCGACATTGCTCGTATACGAACTGCTTCCAGCTTTAACTCATTTATCGCAGTCCATAGCGGCTAAAGGCCAAGAGGTCGGTCATTACGTTAAAACTGGTCGAACCCACTTGATGGACGCGATGCCCGTTAGCTTAGCGCAAACGCTCAGTGGTTGGCAGGCTCAAGTGGACCATGCCCAACACCATATTCAGTCTCAACTTAGTGAAATATGTAAACTCTCTCAAGGTGGTACAGCAGTAGGAACGGGTATCAACGCAGACCCTCACTTCGCTAAAATCTTTAACGAAAATTTAAGTGCAAATCTCGGTATTAAGTTTGACGTCGCTGATAACTTTTTTTTTGGAATAAGTAGCCAAGACAGTGTAGTGAACCTGTCTGGCACATTGAAAACTCTTGCTGTAGCAATAATGAAGATTGCCAACGATTTGCGTTGGATGAATTCAGGCCCACTTGCCGGCTTAGCAGAAATTGAACTAGAAGCTTTACAACCAGGGTCCTCTATCATGCCGGGTAAAGTTAACCCAGTGATCCCAGAAGCTGCTGCAATGGCCTGTGCGCAAGTGATTGGTAACGATACGACTATTACTGTTGCAGGCCAATCTGGTAATTTTGAACTCAATGTGATGCTACCAGTCATTGCATTCAACATCATTCAGAGTATTGAGATCTTAACGAACATAAGCCATTTACTCGCCGACAAGGCAATAAGCAGCTTTACAGTAAATGAGTCTAATTTGGACAAAACACTCGCTAAAAACCCTATTCTGGTTACAGCTCTAAACCCGATCATTGGCTATGAGAAAGCGGCAAAAATCGCAAAACTGGCATATAAACAACAGCGGCCCATTATCGACGTAGCAAAAGAGCATACAAACCTAACTCATCAAGAGCTAGAGGTCATATTAGATCCAACTAAATTAACTCAAGGGGGCATATCCTAAGTGCATAGCAAATCGACTAGTAATCTAAATAACGATTGGTTCACACTTGTAACATGTTAGCTTAACGGGCAAACTAATCTAAAAAACAAGGAATCACTATGATGAAACTAACACACGCTATGTTGCTATCACTTACTCTAGCTGGCTGCGCTCAATCGGAAGACAGTGATAATACTTCCACCAACGTACATGCTAAAACGCAAGAAAGCCCAACTGTAGTAGCTAAGCAAAGCGAAGAAAGAAAACTTGATGTCTCACTAGATGAAAAAACAGTGTTAAACGTTACCGATGTGGAGAAAAAGGATATCGATGAACTTCATGAGCAGCTTAAGTCACTTACTCAAGATTTAAGTTGTGATAATACATCTCAATGCCACGTTAAAGCTGTCGGAAGCCGAGCGTGTGGCGGACCAAGTAGCTATCTCATCTACTCAAGCAAGTCTAGCTCTACCACCGAAGTGACAGAGCTTGCCAAGAAGATCACGGCATATGAAAGTAGCTTTAACTTCAAAAATAATATGATGAGTATTTGTGAACACTTAACTCGTCCCAGCACTCAATGTGTTGAAAATAAATGTGTTACACTCTCAAATACGTCTCAAGAAGCATACTAAAGAGCGACTATGAAACAACAATTGCGCCTTATTTCGATAGTTTTCTGTGGAACTTTAATGACTGGATGCCACACTCTGTGGTCGGCGACGCCTGTAGAACCAAAGAAAACTAACTATGACATACTCGCAGACCTGACAGCAAAGAAAAGCTGTGATGCCAGTTATCAGTGTAAGGTGCTAGAAGTTGGAGAGCGACTATCCTGTGAAGGTCCAACCCAATACATGATCTACTCAACCAAAGAAGCTAATGAACAAAAAATAGCGGAAGTCGCCGCGCTCATAACCGAGCAAGAACACAAAGCTAACCTTGGAAAACAGTCACAGAGTAGTTGTAAGCAGGTATTGCCCGTTATTCCTTTGTGTATTAAAAAAACCTGCCAACCCTACATACAGTAGGCATTATATAAAAATTCGCCCTATTACAGAGATCACAACAATGAGTAGGGCACACCCTCCTGCATACCAGATATAACTCATCTCGATACGTCTTTTAATCCAGTAACAATATAAAAAGCGAATAAAGTAGCTTGCAGCTGTACCAAACAACGCAAAAATCACTAGCAAGTATATGAGGTAGACCGACACGTTAACTCTCAATTCTATCTGTCGTAAGGCCATAGTATCGATAATAGACCTAAGGTGCAAAGGGTTAACGACATCGAACACAGTGAGGACGTTTCCTTTGCGCAAGCTGGGGTGCAAAATTACGGACGAAGTCCGTAGCTTTTGCGCAAGGTGAATTGAGCGGTTTTATAGAATGCCGAGGGACTATTTAAGAATGCTGAA
>NZ_JAKFZQ010000025.1:0-65695 GCF_021654245.1 Pseudoalteromonas sp. MMG022
TAAGTTTTTCTTGGTAAGAAAGAAGCAAAATTAAGTTTTACTCGACGCTGACTCGTTGTTGCTTTGCTTATTCAGCGTAGCGCTCCGTGTCAGTGGGGTCGCATTATAGGGCGATCCTTTTTTTGATCAAGCTTTTTTTTTAAAAACCAACTCGTTTGCTCACTTTACACCCAAAACCATCAAAAAAGCGATTTTTTGCTTATTTTTAGTGCAATTTCCTACTCTATATCTATTTTTATTATTGCGAAGTTTATTAATCTCGTTAAGATAGCTTCTTTATTTGTTAAATTAATGTATATCCTCTGTTTATTGGTAACTCTATTATGAAATCATCGTCCCAAAAGTCTTTTCTTATTACAGCGGCACTCGCAATTGTAGGGTTTGTCGTGATGCAATTTTTGCTTTCAAGCATCCAGATTAGCGCACCACTATTACTTGCCCTTGGTATTGTTATAGGTGGCTTAGCGGTTATCCTTACAAGCCCTAAACAAGCACAAGACGACACACTAGAAGTAGCAACAAAAACGCTTTATGTTGGTAATTTGCCTTATAAAGCAAATGAAGGCGTTGTCCGCGATCTTTTTGCAGAACAAGGACAAGTTTTTAGCGTCAGACTATTGAAAGATAAAAATACAGGGAAACGACGTGGCTTTGGCTTCGTCGAAATGGCCGAAAAGGATGCTGACCACGCTATTGCTCAGCTGAATGATAAAGAATTTCAACAGCGCACTCTGAAAGTGCGTGCTGCAAAACAAAAGCAATTTGATAACGAAGAAGAAACGACTAACAGTTAAGGTCAATTGCTCTGCAAGTAACACCTTCTTTATTGGTCATTCCACTTGGTGCCGTTGCAAAAAATTGCAGCGGCATTTTTACACCACTACGATTGGATTGTTTACCTTCGAGTAAAAACTGTACTCGCTTAGCAATCGCATGACCCGAGTCAATGAGATCTACGTGGGAGCCATAAAATTTTTCTAGTTGTGTCCTAAGAATTGGGAAATGAGTACACCCCAAGACAATACAATCAACTTCTTTATCTATATTAATGTATTCCAGTTCATGCGTTAATTTGTCGAGATCTAATGTTTGCTGCCAGTAATAATGTTCAGCCAAAGCCACCAGTCTGGTTGATTTATGTAAATCGACTCGACACCCCTTAGCATGTTCAGCAATCAAACTATTTGTATACGCATTATTTGAAGTAGCCGGTGTGGCAAGCAGCGCTATACGTCGGCTCTTACTCTGTGCTGCCGCAGGTTTAATTGCGGGAACCACACCTACAATCGGAATGGATGTCAACTTTCTCGTCGCGGCAAGTGCTTGTGTAGACGCGGTATTGCAAGCGATCACGATAAGATCAACCACGTGTTCAAAATCGTTAATCCTTTTTATCAAACAGGCTAGTCTAGATTGAATCGTTTGTTCTGATTGTAAACCATAAGGAAGCAGTGCATTGTCCATTACATAGCTATATTGGGCAGTGGGAAGTAAAGACTGAATGTGGCTCAGGACACTGGTACCACCTACCCCTGAATCAAAGACCAAAATATGTGGCAAAACACCGCGACCCTTCTAATAAACATGAGTCGCAGTGTGCCATGGTGAACATGAAAAATAAATTAATTATTAGCTGCCTTCATCACTATTTAGCTTGCCAAAGAACCCTTGGATATAATCCATAAACTCATTAAGACGAGCCTGGCCATCGTTTATCCACGCCATAATATCGGGTAACTGCTTTTCAATACCTAACTTCTTACCTTGCTCATGGATATTCTCCAACTGCTTATCCAATGGCTGCAAAGATTTTTCTATCTCTTTTAAAGGATTTGATTGTTGATACTGGCTAATCGCAGCTGATGTTTTTGTTTGACGTAGATCCATAGTGAAGTTAGCTATCTGATCATTGTCTATGTTCAGCTCTTTAGCCTTTTCAAACGCGTCATCATACTCTCCTGCAAAAAAGCTATCACTCACATTGCGAACATCTGCCATCATTTCGTTGATCGCTTGTTGTTCCTCTTGGTTTAACTCACCATTTACCACGATGGCAAAGCTTACTTCGTGCCGAGTTTGTTGGCCAACAGCCAAGCCATGATCGTTACCCTTTTGGCTGTAGCTTGCAGCATTAGTTTGTGAACGTGCATCACTAAATGTAATTTTAACTTCATCACCTTCTGCGGTTGTGAAACTATATTCAGCCTGATTAGACAAACTGGCAAACTGAGCCTCACTCACCTGTACTGACTCAGGCTTGGGATCAAACAAAGACTCTTCAAATTCATCGAGTCCTTTGAAAATGCCTTCTTTGGCTTTCTCTATGCCCTGCTCAATATCATCATTAAAGGCATTAACACCTTTAAGTTCCTCAGTGGCCTCGTCTATTCCCATTTGCACACCTTTACGAGCAGCGCCAAGCATCTCTTTTAAGGTATCATCGTCTTTGCCGTTCACTTTCGCTTTGTTGACCGCTGCCGTTACAAAGTCCAACACATTTTTTGTGATAGCCTCGAAATCAAACAAAGGTTTCTCTTTGTCTTGCTTTTTTTCTATGCCCAAAGCCTGTGCAAGTTTATCGTCAAGTACCATTGCAGCAAGCTTACCCTTGTCACCAGAGTAACTGTCTACGTTAAATTTTGCACTTGGGAGTAACATCCCATGTTTACTCGCTTTATTAATCATTCCAGGATTAAGTAGTTGATGTATTTGTCCAATTTTCATGTTCTGGCTCCAAATATCGCGTTCAGCCGGCTGTTAATACAGCTATTCGTTCCTTGTTATCGGCTAAAACTCACGAAGCTATAGTGTATTTAGTATAAAAAAGAAACAATTTTTATGCGATAAACTGGACAAATCCACAATGCTCCCTAAAATAGCGCGTCTCTATTTTGCAAGGTACTTTCTAATTATGGCTGTCATTCACATCGATACTTCCACTTATACACAGCAACTGAACGAAAAACAGTTGCGCATCAGCGAGCAATTTGCCCGCTTTAACGCACCTAAGCTTGAAGTATATGATTCGCCAAAAACACAGTACCGCCAAAGAGCTGAGTTTAGAGTGTGGCATGAGGGAGAAGACTTATTCCACATTATGTTTGATCAACAAACCAAACAAAAGATCCGCGTTGATACATTTGATCCTGCTGCGCCACTCATTTCAGAAATCATGCAAGTCATGATGGATAAGTTACGCCACAATGAAGTGTTGCGTCGCAAGTTATTCCAAATAGATTACCTTTCTACACTTAGCGGTGAAATCTTAGTAAGCCTGCTTTATCACAAAGCACTTGATGACAACTGGCAAGCCGCTATGGAACAACTGCGCACTGAGCTACAACAGATCTATAAAATAGATTTTATTGGCCGAGCACGTAAGCAGAAAGTAGTTTTTGGCAGTGACTTTGTCACCGAAGTGTTAAACGTCAATGGTAAAGAATATACCTATCAACAAGTAGAGAACAGCTTTACTCAGCCCAATGCTAAGGTCAATGAGAAAATGCTCGCTTGGACACAATCAATTTGTGAACCTTTGCAAAATGATCTATTAGAACTGTATTGCGGCAATGGTAATTTTTCTATCGCCTTAGCAAGTTCGTTTGATAAAGTGCTGGCTACTGAGATATCTAAGTCCTCTGTGCACTCTGCACAATACAATATCGCCGCAAACAATGTAGAGAACCTTGATATCATTCGTATGTCGAGCGAAGAGTTTACACAGGCCATGAAAGGTGAGCGCAGTTTTTCAAGACTCAACGGTATCAACTTAGAAGATTATAACTGTCAGACCATTCTAGTCGATCCGCCTCGTGCAGGTATGGATGAGTTGACCTGTCGCCTAGTAGCAAACTACGACAATATTATCTATATCTCTTGCAACCCAGATACGTTAGAGCGCGACTTGGAGTTGTTATGTGAAACGCACAGCATTTCTCGTATCGCTATTTTCGATCAATTTCCATACACACATCATGTTGAATCTGGTGTATTTTTAAAGCGCAAGTAAGTTAAACAATCAGTAATAAAAAAGCCCCGTAGTAACGAGGCTTTTTTATCTAACCAGAAACTTACTTAGCTGCTAAGTAGTTGATCAATGCACTGATCTGTTCAGGCGACGTGGTATTTGACTCACGAAGTAACAGTTTATATTTACCATTTACGATAAATGTTGGTACGCCTGTCAATGCGCCCTTTTCCTGCATCTGCTCTTGCATACGTGACATCTTCGACGCTTTAGTACGAACAGAGAAGCTCTTGTAAAGCTTATCAAACTTTTCGGCATCAACGCCCTGAGAAACAAAGATGTCTTTCAGATCAGCCACTTCATTAATTTTTCCACGTTTAGTATGGATATGTGTGAACAATGCAGAAATGATCGCGTCTTTTTGTGGTAATACTTCAGCTGTTGCCAAAGCATTTGCCATCATCTTCTGCACTTCTGGATCGCGCGACCCTACAAAGTCCACATGGCTCTTTTTGAACTTAACATCTTCATCTAGCTTAGATTTAAACTGAGCTATTAGCGGTTCAAAGGCATTACATGCAGGACAATAAAATGAAAAATACTCTGTCACTTCTGGTTTTTTAGTCCCTCTCTCTGAGACTACCTCATAGTGTACACCTTCTTCATACTGTGCCGCATTGGCAAGCATTGGTAACATTAAGGCAACTACCGCTGCTTTTACTAACTTCAACATATAATTCTCCAATTCTTATTTTTGTAGCAGATACTGAACTAATTCTTCTAACTCAGCTTGGCTTTTAAGCTCTTTCATATTCACTTTATATTTGTCATTGACAATAAAAGTCGGAACGCCTCTTAATGCACCTAGCTTGCTAAATAACTCTTGTTGGTCCTGCATCTGCTTCTCTTGTGCAATAACCAGCATACTACTCAAACCGTCATCAAACTCTTTTTCACTGATACCATTAAGTGCAAGTAGCTGCTTTACATCTTTAATATCGTGCAAATTCGCTTTTTTAATATGAATGCTTTCAAATATTTGTGCTGCAACCTCTTTCTCTTTGCCCGCTTGCTTTGCAATGATGTATGCGTAGCTCAGGTTGCTTTGTATCTGCGCCGATGCACCGCGTAAAAAGTTTACATGGCTTTTTTCAAACACAGCACCTTCTGGAAGGCTGGCTTCCAGTGATAATGCGACTGGTTCAAATTGGTAACAGTGAGGGCAATAGAAAGAGAAAAACTCTGTAACTTTAGGTGTTTCACTTTTTTTATTTTCTATGGTTTGGTAGTGCTTGCCGTCCGAGAAATCAGCTGCATTTGCAGCAAACGCCAGTAAGGGAAGACACATTATCAATAAAGTTTGTTTTATCGTTTTAAACATGGATATCTCTCAATTTTTTTATGGAATTAATCTAAGCGCAGGTTCATGTAATGTCGCAAACTGTTCTTTTAAAGCCAAAATCTGTTGTTCCCAGTATTTGTCAGTCGCAAACCACGAAAAGTTCCGTGGAAAAGCAGGATCTTGCCACCTTGTTGCCAACCACCCCATATAATGAACCATGCGCATCGCCCGCAACGGCTCAATCAAATTAAGCTGTCGCTGCTCGAACGAATTAAACTCTTCATAACCTGACAACAAAGTATCAAGCTGTATTACCTGCTCCTGCCTATCGCCATTTAACATCATCCATAAGTCTTGGATCATAGGCCCTTGTCGACAGTCATCTAAATCAACAAGCATTAAGCTATCACCGGCCCACAGAATATTGCCAGCATGACAGTCTCCATGCAAACGGATCTGATCAACTTGATAATAATCTTGCTCTGTTTTTTTGATTAGCTGCTCCAAAATAGTCATGAATGCGGTTTCAAGGTGCATAGGAACCATCTGGCTTTCTACTAGCGCGGCTTTAGCATTGTGCAAATAATCTTGACAGTTAACAGTAGGCCGATAGCTGAATGAAGTCGCACCCGCAACACTATGCATACGTCCAATATACCGCCCTAGAACCTCCAATTGATCGAGGTTATCCATTTCGAACTGTCTACCACCAACACTTGGAAACAGCGCGAAACGGTAGCCTTGAAAGTGAAATAGGCTTTCACCGTCTATTTTAATTGGCGCAACAACCGGCACTTCTGCAGCCTCTAGGCTAAATGCAAATTGATGTTCTTCTCGTATTTGCTCATCACTCCAGCGCTCTGGCCGATAAAATTTCACCACATACCGGCGATTGTCTTCAGCTTTAAACTGATACACTCGATTTTCATAACTGTTTAAAGCCAACAATCCTGACTCGGGATATATCGATATACTTTCAACCGCATCCAAAATAAAGTCTGGTGTTAAATTAGCAAAACTGAATTCGCTCATAAATTTTCTCTGTTATAAAAAAAGCGGGAAACCCCGCTTTTAAGTAATAAGCCTTAGTGTACTTAACTATTTGCCTTTAAAAAAGTTTGTGGCTTGCGTCAGCTTTGATTGCGGCTGATCTATCGGGTAGATAGCAAACTCAAATTCTGTTATTGGCTTTTTAAGCTCATAGGGGTCAATAATTAAGGACAGTGGCACATCCAATGCGCGACCGGCCCCAACCGTTACTTGCTGCTTACCTAGATACTCAAAATGCGTTAAACCAAGCACTTCAATATGAAATGTTTGTTCTTTTTGTGCCTTGTTGATAATTTTTAAGGTATAGGTATTTTCAACCAACCCTTCGAAGTTGACCCGATAAAGCTGGTTTCTATCACGAATTATATCCAACTCCATAGGTTTGCGCATGGCAACATTCGCGACCAGAGCACCAGTTAAGACCAGCAAAATACACACATAACCAACCAATTTTCCGCGTATTGGCTTAGTTTTTTCAGCTGATGCTTCAAGGTTGCGCTCCGTGGTATATGAAATAAGACCGCGAGGATAGTTCATTTTGTCCATCACACCATCACAAGCGTCAATACAAGCACCACAATTGATACATTCATACTGCAAACCGTTACGAATATCGATACCTGTGGGGCAGACCTGCACGCACAAGTTGCAATCAATGCAATCACCCAGCTCTAACTCATTACGATCCTGCTTACGCGAGCGAGGGCCACGCTCCTCACCACGTTTAGCATCATAACTGACCGTAAAGGTGTCTTTATCAAACATGGCTGACTGGAATCGTGAATAAGGGCAAATATGCAAACACATGATTTCCCTCATCCACCCTGCGTTACCATACGTACACACAGCAAACACCAAAATACTCACCGTTGCATAGCCACTTGCAGAAAAAGTGAGTAGATCAGGTAACAGCGTTCGGATTGGAGTGAAATACCCTACAAAGGTAATTGCGGTGTACAAAGAAAATAGTATCCAGCTACTATGCTTTGCGGTTTTGCGCCAAAGCTTGTCGAAATCCATTGCACGTTGATCAAGTTTCTTCCGCTGATTTGCTGAGCCTTCAAACTTTTCTTCAAACCAAATAAAGATAAAAGTCCAAACGGTTTGAGGACACGTATATCCGCACCACACTCGACCATAGAAGGTTGTCACCAGAAATAAAGCAAAGGCAGCTATCATTAAAATAAATGCCAGAATCGTTAAGTCTTGCGGCAATAATGTCAGCCCAAAAATATTAAACTTCTGTTCAAACAAGTCAAATAGTACCGCTTGCTGTCCGTTAAAACTCAGCCAAGGCAGCAACATAAATGCAAGCATACCGACGAAACCAATCTGCTTTCGTAACAATTGATGCAGCCCTTGAACAGCACGCACATATATTCGATTTCGGGGGTTAAACCTATCAGGTTGCAACTGTTCAGGTGGTTGAATTTTAACTTCTGTAGGTATGTTTTTGACTTTAATTTGATTGTCCATCGAAGCTCCTTAGGCCGCTATGATCGACAGGTACTTGCTCAAGTAACCTTAACTAGAATAGGGATATTATACGCAAGCTTGCCAGTTGATTGATACCAACAAATGCCACATTTAAGTCATTAAACAACGAGCAATTCAAAACAACGCCAATCTCTGGAGTTGCTTATTACAGCAAAAAACTGCCAGACTTGCTTTTCACTATGCTATTTTATTACACTCCAAGCGACATTATATTTATTGAGATCAAAGTAGCTGCAATTATGAAAAAATTCCTAATTTTTGTAGTGGTTATTGTCGCACTGTGCACAACAGAAATTGAGCTGATTAAACAACCCAGAGAGCAGTTTATTACAAATTTGATCTCAATGCTAAGCAAGTCAACCAAGGTACAACGTCCAACGGCTGCATCGCTCGCCCGTGCAAACATAGATACACAAGTATCACTTAGTGAAGAGCAAGCTGCTCATCTAGACGAAGAATTGGCTAATGACCTAGCTATGAGACAATTTTTTAAACAATATTGTTTAGAAAGAGAGATGAGCCTTTATTTTTTCACGGACAAGCTCGAAAATATCTGCGATATTGTAGAAAATGCGATGAAAAAAACAGGAACTTTGTAATGGATTTTAGTCAACTTAATAAGCAGCGTGCTGCTTCGTTTAACAAACAAAAGCAGCTACTTAAGAAACTGAGTGCAGGGCAAACCATTTGCTGTGAGCAGTGCCAAAAACCACTCAAACTCAACCTTGCTGTTGATGCCGCGCAAAAAGGTCACGTCTGTTGTGATAAGGGTTGCACCTATATCGAACTAGAAATTGCTTAGAAAGCGTCCTCATCATCATACAAGCCGCTGTCCACTGCAACCACTTCTATTAACTGTGCAAAGCCTTTGGCAAACTCACCTGCCAGTTCACTTTGCTGAGTCAAAAACTCCGTTTCATCGCAATTGATTTGTTGGCAGTACTCACTTACCTGAGACTGAGACAGAGAGAAAAAGGCCAGTTGTTCTGTTGCAACTTGCAACGCTTCTTTGAGTTCGTTACTTAGTTTTTCAGCCGTCAAAATAGCCTCAAAGTAAGGCTGTGCCGCTGTTATAAAACCAACACTCCACTGGTGACGTGACTGGTAGTCACTGTGCGCCGTCCATGGTAATTGATAATTACCAGCAAAAACCTGCTCGCTGATCTGATGATGCAAAGCCATAAATGCAAACACTACAGACTCGTCCATGTTGTCATCAGCCGCGCTGATATCATGCAACCATTGCTCAACCTCAACCGCGTTTGGACCACAGATTAATGCAAATAAGTATCCTTTGGTCATCGCCAGCGACATAGCCTCGCTACGCGCAGCCAAATAATCCGCTAGCAATTGTTCATGTTCAACTGTAAAACTAAAATCAAGCATAGTTATCTTTATAAATTAACCGGATAACGACCGTCAGCATCTGGACGACCCAAGAACTTAACCGCATCATGAACTTCTTTGGGTAGTGAGGCATCAGGCTTAATGTTACCCGCTACGCGAAACTGGAAGTTCTCTGCCAATACAGCATCTGCTTGTAACCCTAAACGATTTTCAGGGTCTACTAACACAGAGATATCACCTGACTTGCAGCTCAAGCCTCCGGCTAACTGGCCAATATCAAACCAGCCCGTTATCCCTTCAACGGTAATACCTGGACTGCGGATCTCTCCCACTAAGGATTCACAGTACGGCATACCACTTTGGTACTGGTCGATATCGAGTAGTACGCGTCCCTTAGCGTTCACGGGAAGCGGCAGAGTAACCTGTGACATAGCCTGCTCAACACTAAAACGAATAGACGCATCAGACAGGTTCACTGAATGATCAAATAGCCCTAATGTGAAATCTCCCATGCCTGATATCTCAGTTTTTTCACGCGCATTACCAAAGCGAACATTACCTTGCATATCCCCCATCAGCAAAGCCGGCGCATCAATGCGCCAACGCACGTTGTTCAATTGTAAATTACTGACTCGTACTTCACTCACTTGCCCTTGCCACAAAGTGCCCGACACCGCACCTATCTGTAGACTCGGTGGAATTTGCTTATTTGCTAGCTGTAAGGCAACTGAAGCGGGCATGTTATACAAAGTAAACAGGCTAAAAGCGATGATAAAAATAAGTATTAAGCTAACTGTCTTTTTCATATTAATTCTCTAACAACAAGCGGCTAACGCGTACGTATCCAGGTGAACTATCTTGCGCCAGATCGAGGCTCTCAATTTTTACACCATATTTATTAGTCAACTCGTCCAACCAAGCAACCAACTTATTAAACTCTACTGAATCTATGGTCAATCTAAGTGCTTGGTCACTTGGTTGCATTTTGCTTATATTAATCTGATATTGATTGCGAGTACGGTTTACTAACGCTGATAAGTTGCCAGATTGCATAGGCTTAGCACCGGATGCACTACTTTTTAGTTTACCCACACTACTGCTAACCCAAGCGGCAAGCTCTTGCTGGCGCAATTTGTCACGCTCTGCTTTTTCTACCGCCGCATTAAGTGGTCTGAAAACCCCCATCACTAATACAAATATGGCGAATATGACCGCAGCAACAATCAGTAGTTTCTGTTCTTGCTCCTTAAGCGAGTGCCAGTATTTTAATGCTTGCTGCTTCATGCATCACCTCTTAGTCGGATCTCACCGATCACCACATCACCATCGTTATTTAATGAACCTTGCTGTACACTCAAGCCTCTTTGTTCAAGAATTGCTTTCACTTGGCCGAACACTTGGAACCCATCCGCTCTTGCACGAATGCGAAGTTCGTTACGGCGGCGGTCATAACGTAGCGTCTCTGGTGTAAAGTTTTCGACCTCACTGTATACCGCCACAAGATGGTTGGTCAGCTCCAAAAAGCCACCGTGCTCTGTACCGCTTAGACTGTCCAGTTCACTCTTGATCTGATTTCTTAGAAGGTGTGGGCGAACAACCTTACCTGGGAATGCCTGTTGGTAAGTAGCCACCGCTTGAGCTTTAAAATCATCAGCTTGTTTTTGTAACATGACCAGCTGAGTGCCTTTGACTAGCACAAAGCACCCTACCGCAATGCTTGCTGCCAACAGGCCACTGCGCCAATCTTTCCACCACTGAGGCTGCTTCTTCTTCGCCGCAAAGATACCTTGTCTTAAGTTAAACGACACTTTATCTAGCTGTTTTGCAAACAGCGCCAGTGGTAAATCGTACTCTGCTTGTTTAGCTTCTTTTGGCGCTATCTCTGGTAATGCATCCGCAGGGCTGTAATGAACAATTTTGCTCGGCTGTAACGCATAAAGGTAATCCGCGCCCCAGGTTTTTTCGATGGCACTGATATGCCATTGTCCAAAACGGCACAACCACTGTTGACCTAACTCAATTACCGATAACTCTTTTTCCTGCTGCTCTGGTAGCAACAGCGCATCAGGCAACACTCGAGCAGGTTCAATATCATGTTCATTAAACAAGGCTAACCAATCTTGTAGCCACTGCTTATTACAAATGGCTACTTCAATACTGTGTTGCTCACCTTGTAGCCCCGGTTGGCCAACCGCGATAAATAATTCATCAATA
Organism: Pseudoalteromonas sp. MMG022; assembly: GCF_021654245.1. Lineage (NCBI taxonomy): Bacteria > Pseudomonadati > Pseudomonadota > Gammaproteobacteria > Alteromonadales > Pseudoalteromonadaceae > Pseudoalteromonas > Pseudoalteromonas sp. MMG022. Next base: position 11,418 of record NZ_JAKFZQ010000025.1, read on the forward strand.
TCACAAGCGACCTGCTCTTCGAGCATAAACGGCAAAGCTTGCTCTAGCTTGCGATTCCATTTTGCTGGAAGTAGCACATTCTTTAATTGCACTTGAGATGCGCTCAGTAGCAGCGTCACTTCTCTATTAACTGCCTTTTCAGCTAACTGTGGCAACTGCTCTGCGCTGTCTAATTCTCCACTGGCAATAATTTGCTCATCTGTTGATGAGAAAATCAGCCAATGTATTGGGTTATTATGTGACTGACCCACTCGGATCATTAATTTTTCTGTCACTGTACGCCTCCAAATTTTCGCGCCAGTATGGTTGCTTGACCTTGATTTATTTGAATAATTGAGGTCATTGAAAAGCGTCTTTCATCAAACAATGCTTTTGCGCGTAACTTAAAATAATTACTATCTACGGTAAATAATTCTTCACTGGTTTTATCTACTTTTGCACCTTGGTTTCTCGCCTCAATGAAAAAGTCTTCAACACTATCAAACCCCTTTTCTGGACGAGCGGAAATTACTGCTTGTGCACCAGACTCACTCAGTCCATCCAATAAAGCACTGAGCAACAAGGCTTGATCGGCTATAACTGTATTGACGTTAACCTTAAGCTCGGTATTTCCTGGGATCACACACACATAAGGCTTTATCTTTTCCATCACTAAGGGATTAAAGCCCTTTATCACCCGTAACTCAGACTCTGACGCAAACAGGTTATTAGCACTGAGATAAGGAGTTGTACGCGACATATATTCATCTTCTTCCGCACCTGAACGAAAGGTAATGCTGTCCTCGTCGAGCCAGTCGTACACGCTATCAGCCAGTGCTTCTTCGCTTTCGTCCAGCGGTAAGTCTTCAATATTTGTTAGCAACGACAACAACGCTTTATGCGCGGGATTCGTATCAGTACTTGAAGCCCCTTGTTTTTTGGGCGCTCTTAATGCGTTCAAATTGAGGCAAGCCTGTAAGTCACTCACTTCGCCACTTAAAGTACCATGATCAACAGGGTAAGGGACCTCACTCAGCGCCCAAGGCTGATCAAGGTGGACCTTTTCTGGCTCATCTTTTTTACTCTCAAGCAGTACTTTTTTCACTAACTCTTCAGCGCCGTAGCTATACCACTTGGCTTGCTGGTGAGTTTGAATATTCTGCGCTCTTTGTACTTGTACCATCAAATCGGCTGCCATCTGTGCAGCCAATGTCGCAGCCAGTGCGACAATGAATAGAACGATGATAAGCGCTGCACCACGCTGTTGGCTCATCCTCGCCCTCCCCTATTTCTCTCATTTTGAGTGCTATCTTGCTCTCGTCGTTGGCTTTGCCCCGTTGAGTTACTATTTCGACTGCTCGATGCTTGCTGCTCTTTACCATCTCCCGGCGTTAAAAACAAACGTCTGATTGAGGGCGTATCTTTTAGTTGCAAGGTAACCGCAACAGCCAACGGCAGCGCCTTTTTATTCCACTCTTCTTGCCATTTTTGCTTATCATCAAGAAACTCAAACTTAAGCTCCTCAACATTTTTTATTACCACTTGTGAGCGAGGCTCTGCACCGTCCAGCTCATCAACGTAAATTCGATAAATTCGTTCTAAATTGTCATCAATTACACGATAACCAACCGCTTGTAGCTCTGAACGTGGTAACAAGCTGATTGGATTCGTCCAACCATCTCGTACGAAGGCAATACCATCATATTGACTTTGCAATTCGAAGCGGCCATGCAGCACATAGCTTGGGTTGGTATCGCCCGCCTCATTACGCACTTCGCGCTTGGTCATTTGGCTAAAATCTTGGTCCATCAATCGAAACGTGGTCTGCAAAGATTCCAGCTCTGCAATGGTTTCTTCAGATGCTTCTTTTGCTTTGATGGTTGAATCTAGGATCTGATGTGTTGCCATCACGACAAAAGCCAGTATTCCCAGTGCAACCATTACTTCAAGCAACGTAAAACCACGCTGGCGCATCATGACTTATCCTTGAGCATGAAAGTTGTTAGGTCATACACTGAGTATTTAAGACCTTCATCACTAAAAATCTCTATATTAACTTTCACAAAACTGGGATCCGCAGTTGCCGTTACCTTTTGCTGCCAATACCAGACTCGCTCTGCTAATTCTTCTTCGCCTTTGAGGCCATTTTTACCTTGCCAGTCGCTGCCTCCGGAGCGCATTTCGACCAGTCGGTTCTCTGCAACCCAAGAAGCATATGTTTGCTCCTCAAGTGTTGAGATATGAGTAATGTGCTCCCCCGTCACCTGCATCGCTGCGATTCCGGCCATGGCGCAGATGCTCATTGCCACCATCACTTCCAGTAACGTAAACCCTTTCGCTGCGTTACCCGCTATATTTTTTACCAGCCCAGTTACGCGCATCATTCTTCAGGTTCCTTGCGCAGCTTAACCGGCGCCATAAACTCGCCTTCAATGAAATAAACCGGTTCGCTTTGCTGTGCCAACTCTATTGTCAATTGAAACGCACTTACTTCACCAGAAGATAAAATAAGCACTTGAGGCACTTTGAGTTTTTTCAGTTCCAGTAAACTTTCCTCGTCACTGGTCCCCATTAACTCGCGCCAATTTGATTGCTCTAATAAGTTATCTTGCGCCCACGCTAAATCTTCAATGTTGAGGGCAACTCGGTATTCTTCGCCGAATTCTATTGGTTTGTATAATTCTTCAGCTTCAAACGTTGCCCATTTATCACCATCAAATACCAACATCTCAAGTACATTTTTATCAAGATGAAAACCCAGCTCTACCTGATTCAAAACTGCAAACTCCGATGCCATATTGATCACACCATGCGTTCTGAGTGCTTGTTTTTCCAGCTCTTCCTCGATATCGCCACCAAAGCTATAGGTCACCATTTTGGTAGCAAATGCGATGATCACGATCACCACGAGAATTTCTATTAAGCTAAACCCTCGTGGTTGAACCAAAGCGGTATGTCGACGTGATAAAGACTTCATATAGGTTTAACGCTGTGTCTCGTCGTCCCAGTTACCAATGTCGTCATCGGTACCTACTTCGCCGTCTGGACCCATTGAGAAGATGTCGATTTTACCCATTTCTCCTGGGCTCACTAGTTGGTATGGATTGCCCCATGGATCTTCCGGAAGCTTAGAGATAAAGCCACCATCAGGGAAACGTTTTGGTACTGGGTCAATGGTTGTCTGATTGACCAGTGCTTCTAACCCCTGCTCAGTAGTTGGGAAGGCCTTGTTTTTTAGCTTGTACATATTCATTGCATCTTCTAATTGCTGAATATCTAACTTAGCTTTATCCAAAGCTGCTTCTTCTTGTTGGCCCATAATGTTTGGTGCCACGATAGACATGATCATACCAATGATCACCAGTACTACCATTACTTCTAGTAATGAAAAACCTGCTTGCTTTTTCACGATATTTTCCCTCAAAAGTTAAACTCTGTGCAGCATGAGTGAGACATGCTGAAATGTTTGTTAGGGGCTTATAAGCCCACTGCTTTATTCATCGCCATGATTGGCTGTAATATTGCCATTACAATGAACAACACGATTACCGCCATGCTTGCTATCATAGCGGGTTCCAGTAACTTTAACGATACGTTGACCATGCTTTCAAACTCACGATCTTGGTTATTGGCGGCACGCTCTAGCATTTGTTCCAATTCACCCGATTTTTCACCACTGGCTATCATGTGCAGCATCATAGGTGGAAACAACTTGGTTTGATGCAACGCGGCTCGTAAACTTGCCCCTTCACTGACTCGTGTTGCAGCCTCAGCGACAGCGGCTTTGATTTTTTCATTCTCAAGCACCTGCCCTGAGATTTTCATCCCTTCAAGTAATGGCACTGAACTGGAGGATAGGATACTCAATGTGCGCGCAAACCTCGCAGTATTAATGCCTCGGCTGACTTTACCAATGCCAGGTAGCATCAACATTTTGCTATCAAACCAAAAACGGAATTTCGGTTGCGTTAACGCACGTTTGAACAGCACCATACTGCTGGTTAACACCACTAAGGTGATCAACCAATAGTCCTGCACAAAATTACTCGCAGCCATCACCCACTCTGTGGTCCATGGCAAAACCTGCTTTGATTTCTCAAATGTTTTCAATATCTTTGGCACAACCGTGCCGAGCAAAACCGATACGATTGCAATCGCAAAAATTACCAAAATGGTGGGATAAACCATCGCCTGCGTAATTTGGCTACGCATATGCTGGCGCTGCTCGGTGTAATCGGCAAGTCGGTTCAGTACCTCATCAAGGTGTCCAGACTTTTCACCCGCCGCCACCATTGAGCGATACAAGTTATCGAAAACATGTGGAAACTCAGACATACCGTCGGCTAGGGTATAACCTTCTACAACCTTTGAGCGCACCGACATCAGCATTCGCTTCAGTCTTGGCTTTTCGCACTGCTCCGCAACGGCCATCACTGCCGCTTCTACAGGTAAAGAAGACTGGATCAAAGTCGCCAATTGACGTGTGATCAAAGCAAGATCTGCCACCGACGGCTTGTAGCCTTGAAACAACTTAAAGCCCCCACCACTTTGCTGCTTGTCTTTTTCAGCAGCAGGCGAGACTTCCAGCGGCATCATCGCCTTTTCACGCAGCATTTGCCTGACTTGCTTGGCGGTATCAGCTTCTAAAATCCCTGATTTTTCTTTGCCTTTTCCATCTAAGGCTCGATACTCAAACGCCGCCATAACTAACCTTCCTCACGTGTTACACGCAATACTTCTTCCAAGGTAGTTTGACCTTTGAGTACCCTTGCAATACCGTCTTGGCGAATGCTTGGGCTGTTTTTGCGAATGTACTTTTCTACTGCCTGTTCACCTTTACCGTTGTGAATAAGCTCACGAATGGTTTCATCCACCACCAGTAGTTCATGAATACCTGTACGGCCTTTATAACCATTAAAGTTACACTCTTCACAACCTACCGCGCGATAAATCATGACCGGTTCGTCTTGCGATACGCCAAGCAACTCGCACTCACGTGCATCAGCCTGATGTGCTTCTTTACAGCTTGGGCATAATGTTCTCACTAAGCGCTGTGATAACACACCCAATAGTGATGATGACAATAAGAATGGCTCAACACCCATGTCTTCCATCCGCGTAATGGCACCCGCTGCCGTGTTGGTATGCAGGGTAGACATTACCAAGTGACCAGTTAGTGATGCTTGTACCGCAATTTGTCCGGTTTCTAAATCTCGGATCTCACCGACCATCACCACATCCGGATCCTGACGTAAAATCGCACGTAAACCTCGTGCAAATGTCATGTCGACCTTAGTGTTTACCTGAGTTTGACCGATACCTGGGATCTCATATTCAATCGGGTCTTCAACCGTCAAAATGTTGCGATCTTTTGAGTTGATCTGGCTCATGCCCGCGTACAAGGTGGTACTTTTACCTGAACCTGTTGGACCTGTCACAAGAATAATACCATGAGGCTTGTTGATGATGTCTGCGAACAACTCACGGTTGCGCTCCGTCATACCTAAGTCTTCTAGGTTTAGACGAGCATTGTTTTTATCAAGTAGACGCAGCACCACACGCTCACCAAAGCTTGAAGGCATGGTTGATACACGCACATCAACCGCACGTCCCGCAATACGTAGGCTAATACGGCCATCTTGCGGAATACGCTTTTCCGCGATATCCAGTTTTGCCATAACCTTGATACGAGAGACCAATAGTGATGCCAGTTTTCGATTTGGTTTGAGAACTTCTTTTAGCACACCATCAACACGGAAACGGATCACCAAAGATTGCTCAAAGGTCTCAATGTGAATATCCGACGCCCCTTCTTTGATGGCTTCGCTGAGCATGGCGTTGATCAGCTTAATAATTGGCGCATCGTCATCCGCCGCCAACAAGTCTTCGGTTTGGGGCAACTCTTCAGCAAGCGAGAATAAATCTACCTCGTTGCCGATGTCTTCCATCATCTGTTGGGTTTCAGAGCTATCTCTTTGATATGACGCCTCAAGTAATAACTCAAACTTATCGTCATCTAGTTGCTCTAAAGTAAATGCTTCGCCCGCAACGCGTCGCACCTCAAGTAAGGTGGCCACATTCAGTTCACCGCGATAGTAAACAACCAGACCATCCGGTTGTTTACTCAATAGCATTCCTTCTCGACGTGCATACGCAAATGGCAGTCGCAGAGGCGAGTGCGCCACATGCTCAGAGTGCTCTAGCACGTCCGCTGGCATTTCTTGTGTAGATAACTCACTAACAGGCACTTCAGTAACTGCCTCTACCTTGCTATCAGTCATCATTGCTACGCTCATTATTATTTTGCTTGTCTAGGTACTCTTCGTAAGTAGGTGGCAATACCAGCTCATCATTCCACTCAGGTAGCACAGGTGTTTGCTCAAATGGCATAAGCTCGATGCCATCCTCTTGCTGGATCTGCTGCTCAGTACGAATAAAGTTGTACTTAGAGTGGCTTAGCTTGTTCATACTGCGGCTATCACGAATGATAGTCGGACGAATGAACACCAATAAGTTACGCTTACGTTTGGTGGTACCCGTTGATTTGAACAAGTGACCTAATACTGGAATATCACCAAGTAGTGGTACCTTAGAAACACTTTCTTGTACGTCTTCATCAATCAAACCACCTAAAATTACCATGCCGCCATCGTCGGCAATTACCGTGGTATTAATCGCACGTTTGTTTACTGCAATATCCACCGCCGTGGCACCACTGACGCTTGACACTTCTTGTTCAATGGTAAGCTGTACCGCCGAACCATCGTTAATTTGTGGCGTGACTTTTAATTTAATACCCACTTCTTGACGGTCTACCGTTTGGAATGGGTTAGAGTTGTTATCACCTGAAGTAGAGCCAGTGATCACCGGTACTTCCTGACCGACAATCATAGACGCTTCTTCATTGTCCATGGTGGTTACAGAAGGCGTAGCAAGAATGTTTGATTTGGTATCACTAGAGATGGCTTGAACAATCGCGCCCCAGTCGTTTTTGATAATCCCCATGGCCAAACCATTTACGCCGCCGAGTAACTGGCCGAGAGGCCCTAGGTCACCTTCAACAGTTTCAGTATATGCCGTTGCCTTGCCACTTTCTTGACCAATGACATTTTTAGTAATTTCTTTGTCTCTCGCCTGCTCCGCAGCAACCGCCAATGAGCCAATAGGTACAGCACTGCCGTTGTTAAACTGCAACATGCCACCCTTTTCTGAGATCCATTGCAAACCAAAGTTAATACCATCGCTTTCCAGTACTTCCACCACGATGGCCTCAACCAATACCTGTGCACGACGAATATCAAGCTGTTCAATGACCTGTGATAGCGAACGCATGGTGTCAGGCTGGGCGGTAATCACTAATGAGTTTGAATCTTGATGCGCTTCGATGCTGGTTTCATTTTTATTGGTGCTTCTGCGGGTATTATTGGCGCCACCCTGTGCATCTTCTTGTAGGGTTTTGCTCACACCTTGTAGAACTTTTACCAAATCTTCTGCTTTGGCGTAATTAAGGTAGAAGACCTTGGTGTTACCTTGGTTTTCCAACTCATTATCAAGGCGTTTGATTAAATCTGTTGCACGACTACGCGCCTGAGACTCACCACTGACGATGACACTGTTGGTACGGCTATCAGCCACCACTTTGGGGATCAAAAAGTCAGGAATAGCCCCCTTGCCGCTATCTTTATAGATATTTTCAACAACCGATACCACGTCATCGGCGGTCGCATGGTTAAGTTTTACGATATCAACACGCTTATCGCCGGCTTGGTCAACCGACTTGATGATATCGACTAAGCGGTTTACTGACGCTGCGTGCCCCGTCAACATCATCACGTTTGCTGAGTTTAAGTTAGTAACATGACCACCGTCTTTTTGGTCACTGAATTGGCGAATAAGCGGACCAAGTTCTTGTACGCTTACATTCTTAACGCGTACCACTCGGGTGATCATCACATCTCCGTTGCCCATTTCTTCGCCTTCAACCAGCGGTACGTTACCTTTTTTGCCGTCAGAGCTACGTACAACCTTAAGCACGCCACTTTGCATCTCAGTAACCGAGTAGCCATAGACTTCAAGAACGTTTAAAAAGAACTGGTAATACAGCGACTCATCCATCAACTCGTAACTACGCACATTAATGTTGCCACGCACGTTCGGGTCAATAATGATGGTTTTATTCAAGTTCTTGCCAACGATATTAATAAACTCGTTAATATCGGTTCCTTTGAAGTTGGCAGCATACTCAACAGCAGATACAGAAAGCGACAATCCAGCTGCTAACATCAGAGCCGCATATCTAGCTAACCCTTTTTTGATTTTTGTGAGGTGTAGCTTTTTACCCATTATTTTTAAACTCCAAATTTACTATTGTTACAGGCTAAATTGTACGCTCATGACTTGGCCATCACGCTCTATGGTAATGGTTGCATCTGTGCTGTTTCTTAGCTCATTCATGGCTGACATAGCCTGTTTCATATCCGTGAGTTGATAGCCATTGATAGCAACAGCTAAATCATTATTTTTTAGACCCATTTTGCTGAACAAGGCAGGGTCTTTGCCAGGGCTCAAGCGGTAGCCTAATAACTGGCCTGCGCTGCGATGTGGCGTGATGCGAATATAATCGAGTAGTTTGCCTGGGTCTTTCAACAGCTCATCTTTTTTCTGTTCTAGTTCACTTGGAACCTCACGACGAACTAATTGAGAACCGCCACTTCGAGATGGACGCTCCTGCGCTGAAGATTTAGGCGCCACAGGCATCGCTACATTCGTGGAGTATTCAAGCCCATCGAGCATGAGCGTTTCAAAACGGCCACTCACATCTAGAATAACGCGATCCGGTAGCACTTGGGCCAATTTAGCACGCGTGCCTTCAATCGCTTCTTGAACTTCGTAAGTGGTTTGTCGACCTTGAGATTCAATAATGGCAAGGCCTGCTCTGTCATTTAAACTCACTGCGACTATCCCCGTTAAACGCACATTGAGTGCAGTTTGAGGCGCATCAGAAACAATAGCTTTGGGTTGTTCTTTAGGCTTACTACCAGCATCACCAAATAAGTTTTGTTGAATGATTGATTGGCTATTCACAGCTGAACTGGTTGAGGCATAAACCGAAGACATTGAAGGTAATGGCTGCGTGACAGGCTGAGGCCAAACCAACCAAAAAAGCTGAGACATTAAATAAGCGATATAAACAACAGCTAAATAAACCACTAAACGACTGAGTTTTGCATGGGGTAGCCCAAGCAATACTTTTTGTAACTGTTGTATTTGTAATTCCATATCCGTCTTTTCTTATTCTATTGAGCGTCCCAGTGTACCTTTTCAGTGTAAATTCAACAAGCGCACTAATATGACAGTTTGTCTGCACTGAGTGGTCAGCGGGCATCCCTTTGAACACAATACATCGCGAGAGTTCCACGACCTTTTTTTGAACATTGAAATATGCTAAATTTGTCGCATTATTCCACATTCTTTATGGTTAATAAATTGTGACTAAAAAAACCCTTGAACAACCACAGCAAAATGGTGCCGTCAGGCTAGACAAATGGCTATGGGCTGCACGATTTTACAAGACTCGAGCGATCGCTCGAGAAATGGTCCAAGGGGGTAAAGTACACTATAACGGGCAACGCTGTAAACCCAGTAAGTTAGTTGAACTTGGTGCCACCATTAAGCTAGCACAAGGGTTTGATGAAAAAGAAGTGACTGTTTTGGTGTTACTCGACAAACGTCAAGCAGCGCCAATTGCCCAGCAATCTTACCGAGAATCGGAACAAAGTATTGAAAAACGCGAACAAAACGCAATAGCGCGCAAGAACAACAGCTTTTTTGCACCACATCCTGTTAACAAACCGGACAAAAAGCAAAGACGCGAATTACTCAAATTGAAATCAAGCTAGGATTTAAATAAATGCAACCTGATTTACTCCACCGCTATATTTTCGAAAAACTCGATGTACGCGGCGAACTGGTACAAATAGATCATACCTTTAATGAGATCATTGCTGGACATGACTATCCCCAAGCAGTGCAAGCATTACTGGGTGAGCTATTAGTTGCGACCAGTTTATTGACGGCCACTTTGAAGTTTGAAGGTGACATCGCCGTACAGTTACAAGGCGACGGCCCAGTAAAGTATGCGGTTATCAATGGTGATCACCAGCAAAACATGCGTGGTGTTGCGCGCTTACAAAGCGAAGTTGCTGGGACCACAATCCCAGAGCTAATGGGTAAAGGGTATATGGTCATTACCATTACACCAACCAAAGGCGAGCGTTATCAAGGTATCGTGCCTCTCACCTCTGATTCTTTGGCTGAGTGTCTAGAAGATTACTTTACGCAATCAGAACAACTTAAAACTCGCCTGTGGTTTGCAACCAGCACCGAAGGGGAACGTGTTAAAGCTGCGGGTCTATTCTTACAGGTACTGCCAGTTGATAAAGAAAAGTCACAAGAAGACTTTGTACATCTTGAAGCGCTGAGCAACACCATTAAAGATGAAGAGCTGTTGGATTTAGACGCGCAAACCGTACTGACACGTTTATATCACGAAGATAATCCGCAATTGTTTGAGCCACAGGAGATTAACTTCGTGTGTGGTTGTAGTCGCGAAAAAACAATTAATGCTTTGGTGAATGTAGGTCAAGAAGCACTGCTTGCGGATATTGAAAAGCAAGGTGAGATCAACATCAGCTGTCATTACTGCTTGAAAAACTACGTTTTCAGCAAAGACGATATTAAGGCAATATTTAACTAAATCTACTTTAGCGAATGTTTCCATAATGAAGCCGTCAAAATGACGGCTTTATTGTTAGGAAAAAATGACACCGGTATCACAAATTTAGTAATTTTCATGACACCGGTATCATTGAAATTATTTAAGTTTTTTGACGTTTTTATGCCTTTTTAGCGCCTCCAAAAGCTCGAATATCTCAAAACCATCTGGTACTATAAATTCAGCTTAAGAACTCAGAGCTATCCCGTTCAATTCTCACATTTAGGTAATAACATGACTTCAAGCGCTACTCGTTTTGTCGATTTAACTGCAGCCGAACTTGTCGAACACGCCATTAGCCGTGGTGAAGGCACTTTAGCCGCAAATGGGGCTTTCGTAGCTAAAACTGGCCGTCGTACAGGCCGTTCACCAAGTGATCGTTTTATCGTAAAAGAGCCAAGCACTGAAAACGACATCCAATGGGGCAACGTTAACCGCCCATTCGATGCTGAAAAATTTAATGCACTATGGGCTCGTGTTGAAGCACACGTACAAAGCAATGACCACTTCGTCTCTCACCTTGAAGTGGGTGCAGATCCAGAGCACTATTTACCAGTTGTAGTAACTACTGAAACTGCTTGGCACCATATTTTTGCTAAAAACATGTTTATTGAACCTGAGCGTTATAATGCAGCTGACTTACCTCAGTGGCATGTAATGAATGTACCTTCATTTGTTTGTGACCCAGAGCGCGATGGCACCAACAGTGATGGTACCGTGATCATCAACTTTGCAGAGCGTAAAGTACTGCTTGCTGGTATGCATTATGCTGGTGAAATGAAAAAATCAATGTTCTCGGTACAGAACTTCCTGCTTCCAGCCAAAGGCGTATTGCCAATGCACTGTAGTGCAAACGTGGGCGAAGCAGGCGACACTGCGCTGTTCTTCGGTTTATCTGGTACAGGTAAAACAACCCTATCAGCTGACCCTACTCGCTTCCTAATCGGTGATGACGAGCACGGCTGGGCACCTGGCAGTGTATTTAACATTGAAGGGGGTTGTTACGCTAAGTGTATCGACCTATCACAAAAGAATGAACCTGTGATCTGGAACGCTATCAAGTTCGGTACCATCTTAGAAAACGTCGTACTTGATGAAAACCGTGTACCTGATTTCAACGACACGAGCCTAACGCAAAACACTCGCGCAGCTTACCCGCTTGAGCACGTAGAAAAGCGCAAAGTAGAAAACCGCGCTGGCGAGCCAAAGGCTGTAGTATTCTTAACCTGTGACGTAAGCGGCGTATTGCCTCCGGTATCTGTACTGTCTGAAGAAGCTGCGGCTTACCACTTCCTAAGTGGTTACACAGCTAAAGTAGGTTCAACTGAAATCGGTTCAACCGCTGACATCGAGTCAACGTTCTCGACTTGTTTTGGCGCACCTTTCTTCCCGCGTCCAGCAGGCGTTTACGCAGAACTTCTTATGAAACGCGTACGTGAGTTTGGCGCAAAAGTTTACTTAGTAAATACTGGCTGGACTGGTGGTCCTTACGGTATTGGTAAGCGTTTTGATATTCCAACCACACGTGCCGTTGTAGATGCTATCGTATCTGGCAAATTGGCTGACGTTGAAACCACTCATATTGAGTCGTTAAACCTAGACGTACCAGTAGCGGTACCTGGTGTAGACAGCGCCTTACTTAACCCAATTAATACTTGGGAAGACAAGGGTAAATACGCTGAATATGCCGCTAAACTGGCTGCGGACTTTAAAGAAAATTTCGAAAAATACGATGTTTCTGACGCCATCAAGCAGGCGGGTCCTCGCGGCTAATTACCGACTCGGTAAACCATTCGGTATACCAATTCCTTTATCAAAAGCGCCCCTTGTTGGGCGTTTTTTTGTTGTCTTATCTATTTGCCTGCCTTCTTTAATTACACATATACCAACCTTACCTACATAGCGCTTTTGTGTGAAATAATCCTGACAATCAGCCATACTGAAAATACATCGCTCAGCGCAAATGGTAGCAAAGCAGAAACAGATATGGTTTGATTATAGTTTGCGCATTACCAAGAAAAAGAACATACCATGCTTGAAAATTTATCTCTGAGGAAAAAGATCCTCCTGCTTATAGGCGGCACAATTTCAGTGTTGTTGATTATTGCATCGGGCTATTTTGTGAATCACATTGCGACTTTGTCGCGACAAGGTGTGGAGCGCGAGGCTCAAAGCTACTTACATGGCGAAAAACTTTCGATGGAGTCATTTTTCGCACAATACGGTAAACTGGTTAAGTCATTTATTACCAGCCCGCATATGATTGCCTTTTTTGAGCAATACGATACCCGAGAAAGCGACCTAGCCTCATTTGCAGGCTATGAAAATATCAATAAAGATTTCATTCGCATCAGTAGCGACGATGAAAATGTGCTATCAGCTTTCTTTGGCTCTGCCAAAACAGGCGAGTACTTCAAAGAAAATGAACGCACGTCAAAATTCGCCGATGGTAAGCCTTATTACACCTATAAACGAGGGTGGTGGCAAGACGCACTAAGCAACAATGGCTTGTACGTAGGTACACCTACGGTTGATATTAATACCGGTGCCGTATCTGCGGTAGTACAACAGCCGGTGCGTAATAGCCGAGGTGAATTGGTGGGTATTGGCGGTGTGGATTTACAAATTAACCGTATCAGTGCACTGGTAGAAGACATTCGCTTTAATAATCAAGGCTATGGCTTTTTGCTAGACAGCAACTTTAAAGTCGTTCACCTGTCGAAGCGAACCGGTCATGATCTATCAATTACCGACGAAGGCCCAAATGGTAAAGAAGGCCTAGAGGCGCTGGAGCAGCGCTTTGCCGATACTCACGGTTTTAGCCAGCTTAATCAGAAAATGAAAACTAACAAGTCGGGCACCGCCCTTGTTACCCTCAAAGGTAAAGAATACTACGCGCTATTTAATAGGGTAGAGCTGGAAACCCCAATTTTAGATTGGCATTTGGGCATTCTCATTCCAGTCAGTTTAATTGAAGAACCGGTAGAGCAAGCGGTAATGACCACCATCACCGCTGTGATCATTATTCTTGCTATCGTTGTCGCCATGATCTGGTGGGCGACACATATGATAGCTAAACCGATTACTATGTTAACCATGACCATGCGCGATATCGCCTCGGGCGATGGTGACTTGACCCAGCGTATTAATATCACCAGCCAAGATGAAGTGGGTCAGCTGGCTCATCACATGAATACCTTCATCGATAAACTACGTGCCATGATGTTAGACACCGCAGCGCAGGCATCACAATTAGGTAATGCCGCAGCGCAATTGAGTGAGGTATCATCTAGTACCAACTCTGAAATTCAACAAGAAAAAGAGCAGGTAGACAGCGTGAGCGCAGCGGTTACTGAAATGGCTGCCACGGTAACGGAGATTTCCCGCAATGCTCAAGAAACCAACCAAGCGGCCGAAACTGTACAGCGCATGACCCAAGATGGGGCTACTCGCTCAAACCAAGCACAACAAGTGATGACCGAGCTATCGGCGCACATTGGAGAAGCAGCCAAAGTGGTTTCTGGCTTAGAGCAAGAAACCAGTAACATCGGCGCGGTTATTGATGTGATCAATGGTATTGCCGAGCAAACTAACCTGCTGGCATTGAATGCCGCAATTGAAGCAGCACGAGCGGGTGAGCAAGGCCGAGGCTTTGCAGTGGTTGCCGATGAAGTGCGTTCTCTGGCAAGTCGTACACAAGAGTCTACCGATGATATTCGCAACATGATCTCACGCTTACAACAAATTGCTCAGCAAGCGTCCGGCATGATGCAACAAGGTCAGGAGCAGGCACAAAGTACCGTAGAACAAACGCAAGGGGTACTTGACTCATTAAGAGAGATTGCAGACTCAGTGACAACGGTACAAGATCAAAGCCATCAAATCGCAACCTCAACCGAAGAACAAACCGTGGTCGCCGAAGACATCAACAACAGTCTTAATACCATTAATGATTTGGTCAACAGTACGGCACACCATGCGCATACACTGGCCGGTGAAGCCAAAGAGTTAAATGACCTAGCAAAAGCACTCAATAGCACGGTTAATCAATTTAAGCTTTAACCCCATGTGATGTGCTCTTAAGGGGCACATCACAACCTTGCGGCAGATCAATAACCTGCTATCCCCTTCATTTTATACTCACACTCCCAACTTATACGTGAAAAAGTGAGTGCTTAACGTGATTAATCTACCAACTTGGGATGACTCCCTGATCAAAAAGTATAATGTGTCTGGTCCAAGGTATACCTCGTACCCAACGGCTTTATCTTTACAATCTGGCTATGATGCCACAGCGCTGCGTGCTGCGG
Organism: Pseudoalteromonas sp. MMG022; assembly: GCF_021654245.1. Taxonomy (NCBI): domain Bacteria; kingdom Pseudomonadati; phylum Pseudomonadota; class Gammaproteobacteria; order Alteromonadales; family Pseudoalteromonadaceae; genus Pseudoalteromonas; species Pseudoalteromonas sp. MMG022. The sequence continues at coordinate 26,481 of NZ_JAKFZQ010000025.1, forward strand.
TTCAATCCTCAAAGAGTCGTTCACTTTCACTGTATATCCATATCCCGTTTTGTCATCAGCTTTGCTACTACTGTGGCTGTAATAAGATTGTAACCCGACATCAACACAAAGCGGATACCTATTTAGACAACCTAGAATTAGAAATTCAGGCACAAGCGCCATTATTTGCGCACTATGATGTTGAACAATTACATCTAGGTGGAGGTACGCCCACTTTTTTGAGCGCGAAGCAAATGAGCCGCTTAATCACTATGCTAGAGCAACATTTTGCTTTTACACCTAAGGCGCAGCGCAGCATTGAGATTGACCCGCGATCATTGGCAGAAGGCATGCTAGGGCACCTACAACAACTTGGTTTTAATCGCATCTCCTTTGGCGTACAAGATTTTAACGACCTAGTACAAGAAGCGGTTAATCGCCCCCAACACATGGAAGATGTGATAGCTTTATTAACGCATGCCCGTGAACTAGGCTTTAAGTCAATTAATGCAGATATGATCTATGGACTTCCTCATCAAACACCTGAGAGCTTTGCAAACAGCATCGCTAAGCTCATCGAGCTCAGTCCTGATAGAGTCTCAGTGTTTAACTATGCCCACCTGCCCGATAAGTTTGCCGCTCAGCGTAAATTGAAAGAAGCTGATATGCCCACTCCTGCGCAAAAGCTCACGGTGTTTAAAAACACGCTCGCGCAAATGACAGAGGCGGGTTATCAATTTATTGGTATGGACCATTTTGCCAAAAAGACCGATGAGCTGGCCGTTGCGCAGCAATTCGGCAAGCTTCACCGTAATTTTCAAGGCTATACAACCCATGGGGAATGCGATTTGCTGGGTCTGGGGGTGTCATCTATTTCACAAATAGGTGATGCAATTTTGCAAAACGAAAAGGATCTTAAAGCCTATTATGAAGCTGTAAACCTAGCGGGATTTGCTATTGCCAAAGGCATGAAATTAGATGAGGAAGACAAGCTTAGAGCAGCAGTGATCAAACAGCTTATCTGCCACTTTGAACTGGATATTCCGCAGTTTGAAGCCTCATACAATCTAGACTTTAACACCCACTTTTCTGAGGCGTTGTGTGCACTCACACCACTAGCTGAGGATGGCTTAGTAGAGATAACCCCAGATAAAATTATGGTGACCAGCAAAGGCAATCTGTTTATTCGGATCATCTGTATGTGCTTTGACGCGTACTTACAACAGCAGTTGAAAACCACACGCTTCTCTCGTGTTATCTGAGCAAGTGCTACCGCCTCACTTGAACGTTTTCAGCTGAGGCTAGTCTGGTAAGGCATCTTGCGCCGCAATTTTAGCGGCAATAAAGTCAACATGTGCAACATATAACAAACCAGATATCTTACGTATTATGTGATCTTCATGACTGTCTAAATGACCGTCAGCAAACGCCACATGCCACAGTAGCTCAATGATCTCAATGCGTTCAACATCAGAGGTTTGACGATTTATTTGCTTAACAAACGCGTATAAATCTATGGCCTGATCAACCTGTTGCTGTGCCTGCTCAAGTAGCGTCTCAACCTGCTCCCCCTCCAACTGACACCGACTTATGAGTATATTACGAATTTTATTCAACTCACTTTCTAATGTTTTACCATCAGAGCGCATCACTTCAATCATTAATGCTGCTAGTGCCGTATTAAACTCCAGTTCTAGTGGCTTCGGAGCGGATGCCGTGGCGTTTTGCAATAACTTCTTTAGATGATTTAACAACGAGATACCCCTGTCTATGTTAGACTTAATATGGTTTAAAAATTTAAGGACCAAGCATACATGGAGTCAAAAAGATTAAGTAGTTATAACAACCAATGTTTAGCCAGTATATTGGTTATATTAAGTATACTGCTGCTGAGTGCTTGTCAGAATATCAAAGCCGTGCCAGGCAAACCCGAAAAGCACTATGACTTTGATCATCAAGTTCATTATGAACAAACCAAGTATAATAATGCCCACTACTTATTGCAGATAAAATCGGATAGTTATCGACATTTTTTGCAACAAAGTGTGTTTTTGCTGCGCCACAGCCAACGCTTGTGCCAAGGGAGCACCCCGCAGATCACTTTACAGCAAGGCGTGCAAGGCTTTGAAAAGCTACCCACTTCTCCCAGACCGTACCAACCAGATCTTGTCGCACAAGTGCGCTGTATCAAGTAACTTTAAAGCGCCTAGCGGGCGCTTTTCAATGTCACGACTCATTGAAGGAATGGGCTTTCATGACATCAGCCACCAAATGAATTGTATCAACCCAAGCCTGGCGCAGTTCACTATCCCACTCATCTCCAAGCCCGACTTTTAGGGTATGTAATAAGGCATTACCTACCGGTGTAAAGTCTTTAGCTTCAACACCATAACCAACATGACGTTCAGCAAGGCTCTGGAGTACAGGTACTAGCTTTTCTAGATCATCCAGCCCTGCGACTGCCAGTTTCAGTGTTGCCATGAGCTTTTGGCCTTGAGCCTTGATGCTTGTTTTGAATAATGGCTTTAGTGATGGGTCGTATTCGAATAAGGTTTTGTAGAAAATATCCGCGGCTTGCTCAGAAATGGGTTCCACTTTTGCAAAGCTACTTTGTACCAGCTGTTTTTGTCGTTCTGTTATTGCCATAGCGCTTCCTTTAGCATGTAACGCCGAACCTGTTCGGCGCATGAGTGACCACCTAAAAAATAGCCACTAAAATCCAGAAGCGCGAATAAAAACCTAATTAACCTCTTGCGATTTTAGCATCCAATGATGATATTTCGCTCAATATCAAGGCATTTTTGCGAAGTAATAGCGCGCTATTACAAGTAAAAATAACGAAGAAAGTGTGCAAAATAGCTTTATTGGGCTAATTCGCTTGTTAACTATTGGTCTTTGTAGCCCCAAGGCGCTGCTGGGGGTTTAATAGGTTGGGTCAAATCAAAATCTACCCGAAACTCTCTGCCCTCACGGACCATGCGGTAGCTAAAGGTTTCCTCGTAAATAAACATTTGCCAAGTGTTGCCAGCAGATTGCGGAATACCTTGGCGCACGAATAACTCTTTGGAATACTGATCGGCTGGAAATGATTGTACATTGTTATATCCTGCATCAACTGTATGTCCTCCGTACATAGTTGAAGCATCATCGCTGCCGTCCTGATGACGATGATCATGCTTTAAACTCAAACCGCTGCCAGTTTTGCTAATGATCCACGTTCGTGAAGCGTCATCTCCCACGTGAAAAGGCACTTGCAATTGCTGCTCTGTACAGTGGCGCACATGCATAACAAGCTTTTTATCCGCAAAACTACTGGGACCTTGTGCATTGTCTACAGACACCTCGCCTTCAAATGCCTTACCACAATGCTGGGCAATCTGATTGAAAAATGCATCATGAGTCGCAATTGACACCAATGGCGCAGGACGAGAAAAAGCGGCTATGCTGGTCAAAGCCAACGTGCTAAGAGCAATATATTTCATTATCTAAATGCCTAAAATAAAAAACCAAAGAGTAACCAGCTCTTTGGTCTGTTGCAATCAAATACGTTTAAACTGGCGATAGGTGATGGTTATTACTGCCACGGACGCTGCGTTGCTAGTTGCTGCTCAAACGCGTTAATCTGCCCATTGAGCTGCTCCGTTTCGCCGATAAAATCAAGACCACTGAGTAATCGAGCTTTAATATCCGAACGTACGTCAAAGTCAATAACATCGAAATATTGACTGCGTAACTGCTGTTGCTCTAAATCCACTTCCACTTGAATATCTTCATGTTTTTGAGTCAGTTCAAAAAGCATATCCAAGGTATTGGCCGGTAGGGCAATGCATAGCATCTGGTTATTACCACAATTATTAAAGAAAATATCAGCAAAACTCTGCGCCAAAATCACACTAAAGCCATACTGCTTAAGTGCCCATGGCGCATGCTCTCGTGAAGAGCCACAACCAAAGTTATCACGTGTTAACAGTACTGATGCTCCCTGATAACACGCGCGGTTTAACACAAAATCTGGATTCGCTAAGCCGTTGTCTAAATAACGCCAGTCATAAAACAACGCCTTATCAAAACCATCTCGACTGGTCGATGTGAGAAACTGCTTAGGAATGATCTGATCCGTATCTACATTATTTTTGTCTAGCGGAGCCAACAGCCCCTGATGATAACAACTCATTAAACTTACCCTCGAATATCGGTAAAATAGCCCGTAATTGCAGCCGCCGCCGCCATTGCCGGACTGACCAGATGCGTTCGACCACCGCGCCCTTGGCGGCCTTCAAAGTTTCTGTTAGATGTTGATGCGCAACGTTTGCCAGCCTCAAGACGATCGTCATTCATTGCCAAACACATTGAGCAGCCCGGTTCACGCCATTCAAAACCCGCGGCTTTAAAAATATCAGCTAACCCTTCTTGCTCTGCTTGCTGTTTCACTAGCCCTGAGCCTGGCACTATCAGCGCTTCCACTCCTTGAACAACCTGTTTGCCCTTTACAATTTCAGCCGCCGCACGTAAGTCTTCGATACGACTGTTGGTACAAGAGCCAATAAAGACGGTGTCTACTTTGGCATCCGACAGCCTCTGCCCTGCTTCAAGACCCATATATTTCAACGCACTGCGAATAGCATCAGCTTTAATCAAATCTGGCTCAGCGTCTGGGTCTGGCACCAACTCATCGATGCCAATCACTTGCTCTGGACTAGTTCCCCATGTCACCTGAGGTTGAATTTCTTGTGCATTCATTTCAACCACTGAATCAAATTGTGCGTCTTCGTCTGATTGCAGAGTTTTCCAATACTCAACGGCCGAGATAAAGTCTTCCCCTTGTGGCGCAAAAGGACGCCCTTTTAAGTATTGGAATGTGGTTTCATCTGGTGCGATTAACCCAGCCTTGGCTCCCATTTCAATACTCATGTTACACAGCGTCATACGCGCTTCCATCGACAGGGCCTCTATTGCGCTGCCACAAAACTCTGCAACATACCCCGTTCCTCCTGCCGTGCCCAATTTGCCAATCACCGCCATAATAAGATCTTTGGCTGTGACAGTGGGCCGAAGCTGTCCATTTATTTGAATTTTCAATGATTTTGCTTTTTTCTGTTGCAGTGTTTGAGTTGCCAGCACGTGTTCAACTTCTGAAGTACCAATACCGTGTGCCAATGCTCCAAAAGCGCCATGCGTTGAGGTATGGCTATCACCACACACTATGGTTGTGCCGGGTAAGGTGATCCCCTGCTCCGGGCCTATAACATGTACAATTCCCTGATTAATCGAGTTTAAGTCATACAAGACAATGCCGAACTCTTCACAGTTTTGTGCCAACGCCAGCAGTTGATTTTTAGATACTTCACTTGCGGCATCTAACGAGCGGCTTTTGGTCGATACGTTATGATCCATCGTCGCAAAGGTTTTGTCAGGGCAACGTACCGTGCGGTTTTTCTCACGCAGTCCAGCAAAAGCCTGAGGCGATGTTACCTCATGGACCAAGTGCCTATCGATATAAAGTAAGTCGGTTTGTTCATTAATTTTTGCAACCACATGTGATTGCCAAATTTTGTCGTATAAGGTTTGTGCCACTTGCTACATCCTCAGCTTTGTCGGTAGCCTGACGAAGACTACCCACTCAAATTAACATTAAATTCTTGCGACGATTGCCTGCGCTACATCTTGAGTCGTGTAAGCCGCATTTGGGAAAATATCAGGAGTACCAATACCTGATGCCACCGCCTCCGCCACCGCTTTTTCTATACTACGAGCAGCTTCATCCTGACCAAGAGAATATCTGAGCATCAGCGCTGCACTGAGTATTTGCGCAATAGGATTTGCAATTCCCTTACCTGCGATGTCAGGTGCCGAGCCACCAGCTGGTTCATACAAACCAAAGCCCGATTGGTTCAAACTCGCTGAAGGCAGTAATCCCATAGAGCCTGTGATCATGGCGCATTCATCAGATAGAATGTCACCAAATAAGTTGTCACATAACAGCACATCAAATTGTTGTGGCTGCTTCACCAATTGCATTGCGGCGTTATCGACGTATATGTAATCAAGTGTCACTTCAGGATAATCTTTACTAACCTCAGTAACCACCTCTCGCCACAATACACTGGAAGCCAACACATTGGCTTTGTCTACAGATGTAACATGGTTGCTGCGCAGCTTAGCAGCTTCAAATGCAAAGCGTGCTATACGCTCAATTTCCGCTCTTGAATAACGCTGAGTGTCGTACGCAGATTCTTCCAACCCTGTACCCTCTCGGCCTTTTTCACCGAAATAGATCCCCCCAGTCAGCTCACGCACACACAAAATATCGAAGCCTCGCTCACTAATATCAGCGCGCAGTGGCGAAGCCTTACTTAAAGCAGGAAGTAGCTGCGCTGGGCGTAAATTACAGAATAAGCCAAAGTGTTTGCGAAGCGGTAACAGTGATGCACGTTCAGGTTGCTGATCGGGTGGTAAACTTTCCCACTTTGGTCCCCCAACCGAGCCAAATAAAATTGCATCAGCCGCTTCACACGCAGCTAATGTGGACGGTGGTAAAGCTTGACCATATTGGTCAATTGCCGCGCCGCCAATGGCGTGATGCTCACGCTCTAATGTGAACTTAAATTTGTCGCTGACCGCATCGAGTACGCTCAATGCTGCCGACATCACTTCAGGGCCAATGCCATCTCCTGCGAGTACGGCAACTTGGTAACTTGCTTGGCTCATCCTGCTTTCCTTTGTTGTTTTAAACTTGAGACTTTCTGTGCTCTGTCTATTAGATTGTAAACGCGGACCATCGCTCGTACTGACGCTTCGACGATATCTGCAGCAAGACCCGCACCGTGATACTGGCGACCATTATACTTAGCTATGATGTCCACTTGACCAAGAGAACTTGCCCCTTGCCCCGTTGCATCCAAATTATATTCAATGACTTCTACTGCCATACCTGTAATACGCTCGATTGCCAAGAATGACGCCTCAACAGGACCATTTCCTGTGGCGGCTTCTTGCTTAGATTGCTGACCTACCGTCATGCCAATGGTAGAGCTAGCCACTGACTGGGAGTTAGAGGTAGAGTTAACAAACTCTAACTTGTAGTGATCTTCTTCGTCATTGATCTGGTTGAAATAAATCATGGCTTCTAAGTCATAGTCATACACAGTGCCCTTTTGATCCGCCAATGCTAAGAAGCTTTCGTATAGGCTATCCATATCATAATCAGACTTTTGATACCCCAGCTCTGTAAGGCGGTGTTCAATGACGTGACGCCCAGAGCGTGAGGTCATATTGAGTTGATTGTTAGGCACACCTACGCTTTCAGGCGACATGATTTCATAAGTATTCTGAGCTTTTAATACTCCATCTTGGTGAATACCAGAACTGTGTGCAAAAGCATTTTCACCCACAATGGCTTTGTTCGGCTGCACCGCCATGTTACAAATCTTTGCAACCTGACGAGAGGCTCGGTAGATTTCTTCACTATGAATGTCGGTATGTACTTTTAAATGGTCTTGACGCATTTTCATGATCATCGCCACTTCTTCTAGTGAGCAGTTACCCGCCCGCTCACCAATACCGTTGATGGTGCATTCTATTTGTCTTGCCCCCGCTTGTACCGCCGCAATAGAGTTGGCAACTGCCAAACCTAAATCATTGTGACAATGCACACTCAATCGTGCCTTATCGATATTTGGCACGTTGTTCATCAAATGGTGGATCATCGCGGCATATTCATCTGGCGTTACATAGCCCACGGTGTCGGGTAAATTGATGGTCGATGCGCCAGCATCAATAGCTGACTCCACAATGCGACAAAGATCACTATGTGGTGTGCGCCCTGCATCTTCACATGAAAATTCAACGTCATCAGTATACTTTCGCGCGAGCTTGATAGACTTCACTGCCATGGCTGTGGCATCGTCCAAGCTCATTCGCAGCTTATGTTCAAGGTGCAAGGGGCTGGTGGCAATAAAGGTATGAATTCTGCCACGCTCTGCTGGTTTAAGGGCTTCCCCACAGGCCTCTATATCCTTACTCACCGTACGAGCTAACCCACAAATAACTGGGTTTCGCACTTCAGTGGCGATGCGTTGTACCGCTCTAAAGTCTGCAGGACTAGAAACTGGAAACCCAACCTCCATTACGTCCACATTCAAGCGGCTTATGGCATGTGCTAACTGCAATTTATCATCTTCGGTTAGGCTTGCTTTTAATGCTTGCTCGCCATCACGCAACGTAGTATCAAAAATCCAGACTTTATCCTGCATTACTTGTTCCTCATCCCCAAAAATAAAAAAACCCCGCTAAGTGCGGGGTCCAAAGTAGTAGCTCAATTTACGCGCACTACACCCCACTCTCACAGTTAATCAGTAAGAGGTTAAGCAGTAGTGACAAAAGCGTGATGTTATTCATTGAGCATATTCGTCCTGTTGATGGATTGGCTATGTTTTAACATGGGAAACAAACTCAAATCAAGCATAAAAAATCCACAAAAGCACAACTCTTGAGATAAAAAAAGAAACCATAAACCAAAAAGCAACGAGAAAATAAAAAAACAATTCAACATCACATATCAAGCGCAGAAATTAACTAATGCATCAGGTATTACTGAGTAAATTTGTTAAATGAAGTTTTTCTCAAAATCACAGCAAATAAACACAAAAACAGCACAAAATATAGCGACCCACCACCGTCTGCATCATCCTCGGGGTTATTCGGCTCGGCAGTGTTGTCACTGTCATCTTGCTCAGTAATGGTTATCTGCATGTTTTGCTCAGAAATGAGGGTCTGGTCAAACTTCGCCTGCAGAGTAATTTGATACGAACCAGCTTGCTGCGGCGTAAACGCAAACTGCCTCCCTTGATGACTCTCACCGCTGGATGAGAGCCAGTAATACTGTAAATCCAGCTCAGCTTTAGCATCTAAGTCGACTTGATAGGTTAAATGTTGCTGGACAGTCCCAGTGTCTGGACCAAGGATATTCATGGCCAATACATTCGGTGTGATCAAGTCAACCATCTTAAGCTGTTCAGCTACTTGTTTGCCATTTTGATAGGTAAGCTTTCGTACCTGATAAATTCCTGGCTTTTGGTATTGATGTAATGGTTGTGCTTCGTGAGAGTAGTTTCCATCTCCAAAGTCCCAAAAGTACTGTTCCGTGGCGTTCGCGATTGCACTACCATGCCAAGATAACAATACAAACACAGGGACTACTATCTTCCTTAACTGCTTAAACACTTTATTACTCCTTATCAACATTGAGGCTGGTTAGGATCAGCAAAACAAGTCGTTCGTAAAGCTTCCATTTCCTCTAAGTTAACTTTTGCCGCATCTAATTGCGCTTGTGCATCTGGCTGTTCATCCTCAGTAGCTACGGCTAAAAACGCTTCATAACGCTGTACATCACGTACCGCCTTACCATAACGTTCATCAATACTGCGCCAAATATCCTCATATTGTTCGCTACTGCTTATTCCTTGTTGCGATAACAATTCGTAATGGCCCGAGTCCTGATAGGATTCTATCATGATACTGCGAGTCACTTTTGGCAAGTTATTCAAATCCGCACTCAGTGGACCACCAAAAGTATAATCCGCCAGCTTTTGTAGGGTATCTAAACACGGTGTAATACTGCTTCCTCGGCAATGCTTTGGGTTATTCGCCATGATTTGCGTAAGCCCAGCTGGTAAATCACCATTGGAATTTACATCTATCGACAATACCGCGTTAGCTGCAAACTTTTCGATTTCTTTTATTTTGGTTTTGGTTTTCTTAAAAAACAGCACTCGGATTTTAATTTTGGTGACAAACTTTTTGTAATCTTCCTCTGTCCGAAAATGTAACCGCGCATTTAAAAACAAATCTCTGCCGTATCTAACTTGGTAAACAAAGTCATTTCCACAAGATAAATCTTCATAACCCGCAACAACTTGCCGATTTTCCAGCGTACTATATCCCAGCTCTAATTGCAGATGTAACTGCGAGGTCAAACTTAGGGTATCGGTTGCATTTCGGTGCGTCATAGATGTTGATACACTACCTGCTATGATGAACAGGTTAACTCCACCATGTAGCTCACCAAATGTCCGTCTGCGGATCTGCGTTTCATTCTGACGCTGCAAATAATCTAACTGCCCCGAGCTTACCGGCGTATGAATAACCGTGCCCGTTAAACACTTATCACCTACTTTATGAGTTTGTACAGCAAATGATTTTCCCAAATCCTGCTCGGAAAATTGCTCACTGTAATATCGCTGTGCCGATGCACCCACACTGAAACAGACCAACACCCCATACAGTATCGTTCTCATATTCACTCCTTGAAATGAGCCAAAACGCATGCACGTTTTGGCTCATAATGGTATTAACCCGCGTTAAACGCGCTGCCGTATGTGCTCAATGCAGCTTCACATAAACGCCAGTTCAGAACGCCTCTAGCCGGTGCACTTGCATCAATAAATGTAGGTGCCCATCTCATGTTGCGATATTTCACACTTTCGTCTTCAATCACCGCGCCTGAGCGCACTGCTTCTTGACGCGCTATTTCGCACTGTTTCCAGTCTAGACGATCCGATTGCGGTAACTGTAGCTGGGTCGCATCATAGTTTGCAGGACATGTTTTACCACGACGAGTACAGTCATCTTTCATCTTTTGAAGTTCGTCTTCACATGATGTACCGAATGGATTATCTCTACAGAACTTGGCTGCATTGTAGAGGAACCAAGCATTGTCATAGGCAAGATCTTTAATTTGCTCTACAGATGTGCGCTGCTCTTCTGGTAGATACGCGTAGTAGCTAGTGAGTAAGTTAGTCGCACGCTGTTCATCAAGTACTGCTTGCTTGAATTCATCTTCAAGTTCAGTGATCAACCATTTAGTTGCGTTACGAATCGTTAGGTACTCAGGTACCAATGGACGTAATGCTAACGAAGAGCTGTCATAACGCGTGGTGTAATAACGCACTACGTTGTAATCGCTTAACGTGTTCAACTGACTTCTAAAGCCATCTTTGGCATATTTAACCGCTTCATAAAACATATCGAAACACGGCGTAGGGTTATCCAAAGAACAGGTAATAATGTTGTTTGGAATAATCGTCAGCAACTGCTTCGGATCACCACCGTGCTGAATCGCGCGTACGGTGATTTTTACGGATGACTTAGTATCATCTTGTAGATATTTAAGTTGACCACCAACATTAAATACACCACCGTATAGGTCAACATCCAAGTAACCACCAATTTCTGATTTATCACGGTTGCTACCGTAATCAATCTTAAGGTTAACCATAATGTTTGCACCGTATTCGATAGCCGATACAAATTCATCGCCCGCTAGTTGCTGAATTTTTGCCTGATGATTCGTTGCAATCTCTTGACCCGCTTGCGATAGGGTATAACCCACATTGCTGTCTTGAGGTAAAAAGAGTCGCTTTTTCGGCGTGCTACTTGCACTAAAAGTATATGAACTTGAGTAAGTACTTGATGCCATTTCCTTTGCTAGGCTCGCGCCCGCAGACACTCGCACAACAGGGAAATTCACATCAATATCAACACTACCATTTAAGGTACTCAGTAGGTCATCATAGCTCATATCAATGCCGGTTTTAAATTTCAGCTCAGTATTACCAAACGTTTCATCAATACGTCCCGCAACAGGTTGTACATTTAAAAATCGCTTTAACTGACTGTCGTAAGCTGTACCAATCGCAACGTGATCGTTGATTAAGCCAGATATTGTTGAACCAGTAGTTGCCGTGCTAATGTCATTCGCTACTGCCGCTGAGCTGCTAAGTCCAAGCAGTAACATGTATGAGTAAATAGGTTTCATTGCTTTGTCCTTAACGAATTGTCACCAAATAATCTTCCACTTCACCGTACAAGGTGCGCTTACAGGCATCATCTGAGCCACCACCAGCATCGCTGGCAACACGCATCAGAGTTACCCCATCTGCGGCATCTGTCGGTACATCAAAAGTGAATTGAAACGGCGCATCAGAAGCCGACTTATAGACGATTTCATTTGCGGCAAGTTGACCATCTTGGTTCCAATCAATCCACACGCGTAGCGCAACATAAGATGGGTATTGAGGATCTTTGTTGCCAGGTGTTACTGACATTTTGACTGTGCGCCCCGCAGGTAAGGTAATTACTTTACCTGACACCGCCGTGTAGTCATGACTAAGAGACTCATGTACAAAGTCTTCTACTGTCACTTTTTCTATCCATTCCCACTCGTTATCAAAGCTCTTATTGGCACAATACTCGTGAGTCAGCTGCGTAGTTTGTAATGCAACAGGAACATATTCAGGCGGCATAGTGCTACAAGCTTGCGCGTCACTGTTGCCAGCTTGCCAACCATACGGATTGGTGAAATCACTATTTGCGAACGTCAAATATTGCGCTTTATCAGGCGTTAGCCACAAGGCTTTTAATTGGTTAAGTTTTTGCTCTTTAGGAACAATCTCTGTGGTGTTATACATCTGCTCCCAGACTTCCACCAAGAGACCGTCATAACATTTTGCAAGCCAGTCAAAGCGACCTTGTGCCTGAGATACCGTGAGTAAATCACCTAATTCATTATAATTTGCTTGCTGTGCGATATCTTCGTTAGCATGTCCATGCATTGCAACCCCCATCATTGAGGCTGCGACGAATACGAATTTATTCATTGTTCTATCCTTACTTTAATACATCACTGTAGACGCTGTAATCACGGTAATACGCCATGTTGGCAGCTTCATAATCGATACAGTAGTTCCCTTCTGGGTTTGCCTCACAGTAATCCACCATGTCTGCAAACAGGTTGGCATTATTGCGGCTGAAAGATTCGATTTCACTCAATTGATCTAACTGCTCAGTAGTAAACTGCGCTGCATAATAACGCTGTAGATTTTTTGCTCTACGATACGTTAAGCGCTCTTCAATCCAACGAGCTGTAAGCTCCTTGACGACTAGCTTAGTTAAATAATTTGCCTGTACGTAGCCCGTGTCTGGTACTAATTGTTGAAGGCCTGGACCTGCGTCCACATAATCGCTGATGTAAGCTTCTGTTACGTTGTAATCATCCAGTGAATCAAACTGGTTGATATAATCTTGCTTAAGGTAGTTAACGGCTGCCTCAAACAAGTTGAAGCATGGCTCAGGGTTAAGTAATGTACACTGCATAATACCGTTTGGAATGATGCTTAATAAACGGTTAGGATCTCCCCCGCTTTGATAGCCACTGATGGTGATTTTCACCGATTGACGCTTTTCTTCATCAATCTTCTGCAATTGACCATCTACTTTAACTTTACCAATCCAATCAACGCTCAGATAACCGCCTATTGAACGCTTATCTTGCTCATCTCGGTAATCAATTTTCATATTGATGACCACATTTGAGCCATACGCAAAGCCAGAAACAAAGCCTTCACCTAGGTTGTTTGCTTTGTTGCCAGGTTGTGCGGTTGCTAAGTCAATGGCCGCTTGGGTAGGCTGAAAACCACTGGCTGATGTCGGCAGTAGCACTCTAGATTTTGGCTTTACCGATGAGTACACGGTATAGGTGCCCGTGTATTTGTCGGCACTAATATCTTTGGCATAGTTTGCCCCCGCATCGACACGAACCGCTGGGAATTTAAAGCCAATGTCCACTTTACCATCAATCAATTTCAGTGCTTGCTCGTAGGCCAAGTCTACACCGACACGAAAGTCGATATTGGTGTTACCCAAATGCTCCGCTTGCGTACCCACCACTGATTGTAAACCTAGATAAGAATCACCCGCTCGCTTATAGGCAGTGCCTAAAGGAACAGCGTCAATCATTTCCGCCATTTGCACATCTTGCTTGCTTTGCGGTTCACCTTGCTTGTCTAAGAAGTCGTAGGGGTTTTGCGCTGCATGACTTGATGTCGCAAACAATGCACACATAATGCCGCTATAAATAAAAGTTTTCATATTTTCACTCCGTGATATGGCCCCGAAGGGCCAGTCCAACTTATCGTTTACTATTTAGGTAATCTTTGTGCCAACTTTCTGGCAGACGGATAAGTACATCCTGCTCAGTTTCAACAACTTCTTTGAACTCATTAGCACTTTGTGTTGCTAAGTCACCAACTTGAACGCTGTTCGCGAACATGCTGAATGTTTCATTCACACGGTGCTTCGGATCATCCTTAGTACGACCTAGTTTCAGGTTGTAAACCGCATCATTGTATTTCACGCGTTCAACCTTAGTGATGAATCCAAACCCACCATGCATCTGAATTTGATCAGCTACTTTGATGTCTTTCGCCCATACAGGCTGACCCGCCTGTGTGATCACAGGGTGAGACTCTGTTAACAACAACGTTTTACCTTCACGTGTTGTTAGTTTCACCATAGGAATGGCTTCAACACCAATAGAGATGTCTTTGATTTCAAGCGGTAAACGAATGTTAGGGCTGTATTGACTTGCGCCCAATACCGTGTCACCTACGCTCAATTTCTCGATTGGCATTTCAGAGCCATCAGGTAGCAAGATCATGCTGCCTTTCGCCAAACAGCTGTAAACGATTTGCATTGGTGGATGGTCTAAGTCTTCCCAAGTGCCCATGCCTGTTGAGCCGATAACAATAGTTTCAAGCCTTGGCGCTGAACCTGGACGCGGTTCGTTAGCTACTGCAATGTTCATGATCCAGTTAGCATCTTGATAACGGCCATACAGAGTCGCATCGCCAAATACACCTTCGTTACGTGTGATATTCCAATGCAACCTAGTCAATGTACGTGTGCGATATGGGATATATTCCACTTCGATGCGGTCCGCGAAGAAATTCTCGATTTCGCTATAAGGGTTACCTGCAATTTCTGTTGCACCACCGCCTTCTTTGGTTTGAATAAAGATGTTAGAACCACGCTCTGCCTCAGCAGGTTTAGTGATTTTTTCACCCACTTCTAGCGATAAACTACCATCTGTATTTTCAACGACGTTTAGTTCTGTCCAGTCTGGGCGATAAATCGTCTTAACTTTACCCATGATCACGTATTCACCAATGAATGGAACTTTTAACTTCATATCGCCATTAGGTGTATTTGATGGATAAATATTTTCATAGTCACAGTCACCATAGTTTCTGTTCAAACATACGATGATCTTGGGTTCTGTCTCGGTACCTGTCGCAATATCAGCAGGGTGAGTAACATTTGATCCAATTGGAATAGTAGGCGCTGGCATTTCAGCGAATGTGCTCGCACCGATACTCGCTGTCGACATTAAACCTGGTTCTGTTTGCAAGGTTTCGTCAGGCTCAATGTAACCTAAAATCGCAAGTAATGTTTCGCGTGGGTACTCCACTTTAGAGTTTCTATCTTCAATGACTTCATTGCCGTTAGCATCTTCATATACCACCGTCACCCAAGCATCCGCGTAAATACGCTCTGCATTTTTAATGGTCTCAATAGCGCTGTCTACTTTAACCGCTGAGTAGATAGATTTACGCTTTTGTTCTGTACCATCACCGAAAAACTCAGCATAACGAGGTAAAGTGATCGAGCGGCCATTTTGGTCTACCAGCGTCAGGTCAATAAACGTGTAGTTAGTAGGTACTCGCTCACTATTAAGTGCAGATACGACCAAGTATTTTTCTGTTGTACCAGGTAATGTTGCTACTTCAAAACCCATATGTTTGAAGAATGAACAAACATTCGACGGGTGGGTTTCGCAGTTCTCAGTCGTGGTCGCTCCATAACTTTGCGCTACGACGCCTGACTCTGAGTACTTGTCTTGTTGATACAGCTGATTATCAATCAGGTTATATAGGTGCGGACGATTTTTTTTCGTCAAACCATATTTAGCCAAACGTGCTTTTAAGCGAGCATTGTGCGATTTATTCACCAAGTTTGAACGCACGTAAGATGCAGGCTCAATTTGTATATTCGGCTGCTCCACATTGATCGGATTAGCTAAGTGAGGTACAGAGGTCTGAGCTAGCGCTGAACTTGCCCCCAGCGCCAGAGCTATTGATAAGCTTAAGATTTTCATCGGTATTCCTTTAGTTTATATTTGTTGATCATATTTTTTGAGCGCGCGCTCAGGAGTCCCATGTATCCTGTACATGGGAACCCTTACTGCGATTTATAAAAGTGATTACTGAATAAACAGTTTTAGGTCGGTAACTTCACCATATCGGAAGTCCTTGCATCCGTCAGAGCCCAATGTGTAACCCGGTAGCTCTTCAAGTTTTGCTCTTAGTACCGTGTCACCGCTTTCAACCTCACTTACATTCAGTGGGATCGACTGACTAGCCTTGATGCGGCACTTGCCCGTCACATAGGAGCAGCTCTTAGCATAATTCCATGTTGGGTTAGATTGGTTATTTTCACCCGCTTCGAACATGCCATTTTGGTTTTTATCAAGCCAGATGGTAAAGCGTAGTCGGTCATTCACATCTCTCAAATACCAGTTGGCTGTGCTCCAAGCTATCTCATTACTATGGATATCAATATTTAGCTCATTACCGGTATTGAATCTCAAGTTAGTGTTGAATTCATCATAGCCCTGTGTGGTATATCCAGAGGCTGGGTTATCAAAACTATAACTTAACCCACCGGTACGAATTGAGAGTTTGTCTATGTAGAATGCTGAAGGATCACCCTCTGACATAACCTGCGACGTACAACTTGGCACTGGAACAACCACCGTTTTTGTGATTTCATCCGAAGTGTTAGTTCCATCGTTATACGTAACCGTTAGTTTTACATCATAGCTTTTACCCGCTTGCGAATAGGTGATCACCCCAGGGTTTTCATTGGTAGATGTTTTACCAGCATCACCAAATTGCCAGAAGTAGCTTGGTTGGCGAGAACTGTTAACAGTTGAGGTATTAGTGAATTGTACTTGGTTGCCTTCCAAAACTTCATAGCCAAAATCCGCTGACAATGGCAGCTCCGGCGTTTCAATGTTAACTTTAACATCGAATGCTTGCGCTCCTCTTGCATAACCACACGTATCGTAGAAAGCGTAGTCAGTGCCCACGGCTACTCGAAGCAAACTTACTCCATCAGAAAGCGCATCAGGCAATGAGAAGGTAACTGTCCCTGTGTTCATGGTCTGATTATCTACCAGCATTTCTTCTGCACTGAAGATACCATTGCGATCCACATCAACCAGCACGCTCACTTTCTTGTTAATAACGCCATCGCCTAAGTCGATGTTGTGCTGATTGTTACTGTTAAGGGTAATCGTGTTGTCCAATAAACTTTGATAGGCCTGATCTGCCAAGGTAAATTGCTGACCATTGATAGCTGCCGATGTAGTATGAACAGTTGCAGGGCTAAACTGTGGACCACAGGACGCTTTAACCTCACGACTAAAGAAGTGATTGAAGCCATGCAACACTTCACCATTTGTTTTCTGAACCTGTAGATTCAAGCGCAATAGTTTGCCCGGTTGAACCTGCTTCTCTCTAAACAAAAATGGGTAAATTGCCGTGCCACTGCTTCGCTGCCATGTCTCAGTGCCGATATCTGAGTCGCCCCAGTCAACCGATATAGACTCGATGTCATCCGCTTGTGTGGCACTTAAATCATAGCCCATAGTGTCATATTTAATGTCGCTGCCAAATTCTAATGTTGTTAAATCAGAGGTTTGTGCGACGATACCAACAGAGTGCAGGGTTTCATCGATTTGCTTACGCACTTCTTGTGCATTACTCAAATGCGCAAAGCTGTCAGCCTGTTCTAATAAACAATATCCCGCATCTTCAATTTTTGCCCCTGTGAAGAAACAGTTGACGTTGGCCTTAAGAAACAATTTGAAAGCATCTTGAATAGACCAACCCTGTCTTTTTACCAGCTCATAAAATGCTTTTCTCAACACACCCGCAGTTGCATAGATAGACTGACCTGCCTCGTAATCCTTGAAGTGGTCAATGCTTTTTCCATCCCAAGATGGCATTTCGAAGAATCGCGTGCCAGAGCTTTGGTAGAGCACATCCCAACCATACCACCACTTTCGATTTGCGCCGTAGCCACCGTTGTCATCTCGGGTCCAATCCAAATATGGTGTCGTTGTGGTAAAATTACCTGAAGCATGTAGGGTTAAGTAATCTAATAACGCTACGCTGGCCATGTCAGAAAATGCTTCATTAATCGCACCATCTTGGCCATTTGCACCCAAACCACTGTTCCAATATGTGATTGCATGACTCGCTTCATGGGCAACAATACTTAAAGTAGTGTGGTAGTAATGAGTCGCACCATAGTTACCAGTCCCGTAGTTGACGAACTCGTTATCCCAACTAGCCTGAACATTACCAAAACTGTTGTTACCTACTTTTTGCTTTAACTGGCGTAAACAATAGCTACCTGACTGACAGTTAGGGTCTTGATTAAACAGCTCTTTGAGTAAAGTATGGTAATACTGCATCACCAAACCACCATTGAAATGCGCATCATTCACACCTGAGTAGCTGAAGTAACTCGTGTACGAATCATCAATCGCATTTTTATCGAAGTTCTCATTCCCAGTGGCACAGTTATAGCTGGCTGCATCAGTTTGATTACTCATATAATCAATGGTTTGTACGTACGGGTTTTCCAAATGACAGGTGTCACCGGACTTTGTCACGACAAAAGGATAACCAGAAAACTCGCTAAAAATAGCACTGCCAGCAGCGTTGAACACCAATTCTTGTGGCTTATCCGTAAAACTATCATATTGGTACTGCAGACAGTTTGTCATGCTATTAGGTGAAGGCGAATAACAGATGCCACCTAACTTTTCGTTACCACCGATACCGCCACCAGCAACGAGCGTATCACCTGCCAATCCATTTAACCCATTTTCTCTTTTTAGAGTTTTTAATGTCAGCGCATCCAATACATACTGATGTATTTTATCTGCGTGCGTAGCCCGAACTTGTAATACTGGTTTGAGCTTGTCGAAGACCAGCTGGTAAGCTCTTTGCACACTGACATTCGCGTCATCTAGTTGCAATTGTGAAATCACTTGTTGTTCAAGTGCTGAGTCACTCAGTTGAAAACGTTTTGGAACCGTTATTTGCTCACTCTGCTCAGCGACGATTATTTGCCCTAAACCTTGGGTAATATTCCCCTGCTCGTCTTTAATAACGACAAAGCGGCTATCCAGTACCGGCCATTGGTCAACATACACTTGATAGTGTAAAAAGCGCTTTTTTGTACCCTTAGTGTCTAACAGCTCGTACCGTAGCTTTGGTGTGTTAGAACGTGTATCGGCTATTTGAAAGCCCTCACTGGTTGAAGACTGGAACTTAAGCAAAGGCCAGTTTTGACTTTGATTTGCGAGCGAGTGTTGCTGGGCGGCTTGAGCACTGCCTACGGCACAGACAACACCACTCACAAATAAAGCGGTAAGCTTGTTCATATCTACTCCTTGAAACAAAATGTTGTGATTTCCTTAATCACAGCATTCATAGAATTATTGTCGGGTTTAGAGTAATACATCGAACTTTACAATTAAATAACAATAAAGTGCGAAGTTATTTACCTTATTCCCACAACTTTGAAATGAATGGAATTTTTAATTCCTTTGGATTTGAGTCTTCAAAAAAAGACCTAATAAAGGAACGGTGACTTGGTTAATAAGTATGAGTTGTTTACCACACTAATGTGAAGAACCGAGTGATAGCATTATACCGCCAGTCGGTATTAATTAATTACTGGCCCCCATAATGGTTTGCACCACGGGCAATGTAACGTAATTGCCAGATTAGTCTTTCTGTTAACTCACCGCGCTGTTGAGCATCCTGATCTAGCGCCTCGGCACCTGCGTTAAATACTAAAGTAACCATAGCTTCTGCCTGCATATAAGCATGATGTTTATCACAGGGAGTTTCTGTTTCAAGATAGTGCGCCAACTCAAGAATAAAATGTTTGATCTCACGCGCAACTGCTGCACGAAATGCTTTGGATGTACCTGAGCGCTCCCTCAGCAGCAATCTAAATTGGTTACTCGAGGTGTCTATAAACTCCATGAACGTTTCAACGGAAGTGATGATCACGCTCCCCCCACTGGCTATGCGCCTGCGAGCTTGGCGCATGAGTTGCCGTAAAGTGAGCCCCGCCTCATCAACCATCGTTAGCCCTAATTCGTTCATATCTTTAAAGTGTCTATAAAATGACGTAGGTGCAATCCCTGCCTCACGCGCCACTTCACGCAAACTAAGGTTAGAAAAACTGTGTTCTGCACTGAGTTGGTTAAAGGCAGCTTCAATTAATGCTTGCCTAGTTTTTTGCTTTTGTTGTGCGCGAACACCCGACATCCTGAACTCCAATCGCGATTTTTTAAAACGATCTCAAGTCTAATACTTGACGGCGATAGAATGAAATATTATTTTAGCGTACAACTGTACGCTGAAATTAATAAATTATGAAAAAACCACCCTTAATCTGGACCAATGTATTATTTTTTAGCCTGTCATTTTTGGCGGCGATAACTTTAGTGCCTTGGTATGGCATAACCTACGGCTTTACCACCACCCACTGGATTGCCTTCGTTGCTTGTATGTTCTACGCGGGATTGTCGATCACTGCGGGCTATCACCGTCTGTGGGCACACAAAGCCTATGATGCTCACCCTGCAATACAATGGATTTTTGCGTTTGGTGGCGCCTTTGCCCTACAAAACAGTGCGCTGCATTGGAGTAGCGATCACCGTATTCACCACGGACAAGTAGATGACCCTATCAAAGACCCTTATGCGGCAACTAACGGCTTTTGGTACAGCCATATTGGCTGGATGCTGAGGGATTATCAGGGCGACAGCTATAGCGATTACAGTAACGCTCGGGATCTACAGCGTAACAAGATTGTAATGTTCCAACACCGTTATTATCTTACCCTAGTACTGCTTACCAATATTGGTATTCCTTTGCTATTAGGTGCTATTTTCTCTAATGGTTGGTTGGAGATATTAGGCATGCTGATATTAACTGGGGTGTTACGACTGGTATTGAGTCAACATTTTACCTTTTTCATCAACTCACTGGCACATATTTGGGGGACTCGACCTTACACAGAAAAAAACACCGCACGTGACAATGGCTTTTTAGCACTGTTCACCTATGGTGAGGGATACCATAATTTTCACCACATCTTTGCCAGCGACTACCGCAATGGCGTTCGTTGGTATCACTACGATCCAACCAAGTGGATGATACGCGCTCTGGCAGCTATGGGGCTTGCAACAAAGTTGAAACGCACACCCATTGAGCGAATTGAAAAAGCAAAAGCTGAAACTTTGCTATTGAAAACCAAAGTCCGTCTAGCAAAATTGCCTTTGGCGCAAGATAAGCTTACATTGTTACATCAAGAGTATGAATTGCTTCTAAAAAAGCTTCAGACCTTTTGTACTGTACAAAAACAGTTAATTGAAGCGAAAAAAGACTCTATGCTTGAACACTGTGATAAGTCAGCACTCATGAAACAATATCAAGAGTTGGAAGCGGCTTGGCAAACACAAAAACAAGCATGGTTAGCATTAAATGCGAGGCTGCTAAAACCCTCTTTTAGCTAGGAGTTGGCGGCCTCTTACAAGAATGAGGAGAGGCCGTGGCTAAGCCAAAAACTAAGTCTGCAAATAGCGCTGAAACAGCCGCAGAAACATTTCAGTATGATGCAATCATAATCGGCACAGGCCCTGGAGGTGAAGGGGCCGCGATGAACTTGTCAAAAAGTCACCAAAAAGTTGCTGTAATTGAGCGCCAGCAAGCGGTTGGTGGCGGTTGTGTACACTGGGGAACCATTCCTTCTAAAGCACTTCGCCATTCCGTCAGCCGTCTTATCGAGTACAAGGCAAATCCGCTGTACCGCTTTACCGAGAAGCCACAGCGCCATACTTTTCAAGACATACTCAATCACGCCAGTACCGTTATATCAAAACAGTCGAATTTACGTAGTAGCTTTTACGAGCGAAATCGTATTCACCTCTACCAAGGTGATGCCAGCTTTGTCGATAAACACACGATAAAAGTACAACATATCGATGGCTCACAAGAGCTACTCACTGCGCGCACCATAGTGATTGCCACCGGCTCGCGCCCTTATCGGCCACCTAGTGTTGACTTCTCACATCCAAGAATTTACGACAGTGATACGATTTTAAGTTTGCAACATAACCCTCAGCGCGTTTTAATCTACGGAGCGGGTGTCATCGGCTGCGAATATGCTTCTATTTTCAAAGGGTTGGGCGCAAAAGTAGACTTGATCAATACCCGAGACAGGCTACTGGCATTTATGGATGCCGAAATATCCGATGCCTTGAGCTATCACTTTTGGAACAGTGGCATCGTGATCCGTCACAATGAAGACTTTGCAAAAGTCGAAACCCGTGATGATGGCGTGATCTTGCATCTAAAATCAGGTAAACGCGTAAAAGCGGACTGCATTTTGTTCGCTAATGGTCGCACGGGTAATACCGACGACCTCAACTTAGAAGCCATTGGCCTGCAAGCGGATGGTCGTGGCCAGCTAAAGGTCAACGAGAACTACCAAACT
The DNA here is from genome assembly GCF_021654245.1 of Pseudoalteromonas sp. MMG022. NCBI lineage: Bacteria > Pseudomonadati > Pseudomonadota > Gammaproteobacteria > Alteromonadales > Pseudoalteromonadaceae > Pseudoalteromonas > Pseudoalteromonas sp. MMG022. The sequence goes on from NZ_JAKFZQ010000025.1 coordinate 48,945, forward strand.
TCGATTGAAAATGTATACGCTGTGGGGGATGTGATTGGCTATCCAAGTCTCGCGAGCGCAGCGTTTGATCAAGGCCGAATCGCGGCCGATGCCATAGCCCATGGTGAATGCGCTGCCAAACTCATCATTGATATTCCTGCGGGGATATATACCATCCCAGAAATGAGCTCGGTAGGTAAAACGGAACAACAATTAACTGCGGCTAAGATCCCTTATGAAGTTGGCCGAGCCCAGTTTAAACACTTGGCACGTGCACAAATTACAGGAACGGAAGTGGGCAGTTTGAAACTGTTATTCCATGCTGAAACAAAAGAGTTACTGGGCGTTCACTGTTTTGGCGAACGTGCTTCTGAAATTGTGCATATCGGTCAGGCCATCATGGAACAAAAAGGGCCAGGTAATAATGTCGAATATTTTGTCAATACGACCTTTAACTACCCAACCATGGCCGAAGCATACCGAGTTGCAGCGCTAAACGGTCTAAACCGTTTATGTGACTAACTCAACAACGAAAAGCGCCAAATTGGCGCTTTTTTAAAACTGATACTGAGCACTGACACGCCAGACTTGCTCATTCAAATCTAGCGGTAGATAGGCCATAGGTCGAGATTCGGCTTCATAATCGATAAACTGAAACTCTGCACCCACTTGCCAAGTTTCAGAGAGCGTCTTCCTCACGTTTAATGTAATCCCCTGTGTAAAACTGGCATTTGGGTCAAATGCCCAAATGTCCTTATCCATCACTTTTGACTGCTCGACTCGACCACTTATGCGATAATCATTGAATGTGTGACTCAACATGACATACCAACTGTAAAAGTCGTTATCAACTCCACGCCTAGGTCCCATCGCGGTGTTTCCATACATAGCCTGTGTAATAAACTGGGTTTGCGTACTCACTTTGGAGCGCCACGCTAAAGACCAAAACTTTGTATCCCAAGCATATTGCTTTGTGTTGTAATTAACCGCACTCGGATCACCATTATTATCATACCAATAGACCCGTAGGTTATGGCGTTTAAGATAGCTCCAGTGCGCGCCAATGTAATACCCAAAGCGACCATCTACTTCACTAAATGGATCAACATATTGGCCTTGGAACCTAAGCTGTGGTGCATAAAGTGATTTAACCCGCGCAAAGGCAATACGCTCATTAAATACTGATTGTCTATCGTGAGGCACAAAGCCACGCCATGCGAGCAACGTCCCAGCGGGGTCATTGCCCTTAAACAATGCTCCGATAACGCTGACATCATGCTTGGAACGGAATCGTCTCGCTGCACGCTTAAGCTCAAATTCCGCGCCGAATGTACGCACTTCCTCCCCCAGCCACGCATTAAGGCCAGAATAATTGAACGTATAGGGAGAAGACCAACCAAACGCCGGATTTTCTAGCGACATACGCGGGTAGAACCCGCCTATTTTTGAACTAAACTGATAACCTCGAGCCAAAGGCTGATAGTGAATATAGGCTTCAGTGAAGCCCAGTTTGTGGTCAGGTTCAGGCACATATTGCGCTACGGCATGAGCCGACCAAGCAGAACTGAAGTCCATTCTGCCAGTTAATGCCGCTCGACTTACATTAAATACATCGCTGTCAGCATCAAATCTGGCGACTCCCCAGCCTTGTCGCAACCACGCTAGATCATCACTGGTTTTGGTAGCGGTGGCCTCAATCAAACCGTGAAGTTTTCCTGTGATTTCCTGAGCTTGCGTGAATTGGCTCAACATAGTGGCGACAGATATGGCCACGACCCTACTCATATTCATCTGTATCATCCGTTAAAAACTCCAGTCTATCGAGCAGTGTTTGTTGAATTTGATAGTTCACAACTTGAGATACATGAGTGATCGTCAGCAACTGGCTTTCTGGGCTGTCTAGGTTTTCAAAGCGCTCATGCCATACATTTAACTGCGCATTACCTAACTGTGAGCTGTCCAGCGCCAATTGCACCTTGCCTTGCTCATCACTGACACCGTATACCCCTGAATTAACTACTAAAATGTATCCTAACATCCAATCATGAATGTTACAGCCTAACTCTACTACCCCCTGCTGAGTGAAACTGACTGGTGCTAAGGGTTTGTCTCTGTAGAGCTTTAGTTCAAACGACTTCGCCTTTGAAAAAGAGTAAACGTGATGCAGTATTGAGTCGAAGTTTGGAAAATCCGCCAACGTGCCACTGGGAACCACCAAAGTGTGCGGTACAAAAGCACGGTCTTTTTGACCCATGCTATATACTTTTGCTTTTTGCTCACTCGTCGCCTGCCATTTGGCGCCTGTTAGCCACACCGCAGCTCCCTTGATAGCATTACCTTGGTCATCACTGACAACGACTTCAAGCGCCTGGCTAGAAAAACAGATAAAACCCAACAAAATTATTATTTTCTTCATGTGTAGTCCGTACGCATTCTTTGCAGTTAAGTATAGAGCATAGCCAGGAATAACCGCTGCCAATCAATAAGACCGATGATAGCTGCCATCCCTTTCAAAATGAATACGTATGCAGATATTTCCGCCTTCTGTACTCATCACAGTATGCTAGTAACGCATCATTCACCAACTAAATTAGGGATCCCATGCGCTTACTAAGCTATCTCACACTTTCCAGTGGCCTGTTTTGTTCTGCCATCCAAGCTGCAAGCTATTCGGTTAACTCTCCTGATGGTGCTATCAAATTCACCATCTCCGATAGCCAGTCTCAGCCTCAGTACAACGTCTCGTTTAACAACAAACCACTACTGAATACCTCTAAACTCGGTTTTGAATTCAAACATGCAGCACCGATGAAAGAGAATCTGGAAATAAGCGCTAGCGCCACCAGCAGTTACCAACAAACTTGGCAGCAGCCATGGGGTGAGGCCCGATTAGTCACCGATCATCACAACGAGCTGGCCGTCACGTTTAAGGATAAAGACAGCAAAGACACAGCCTTTACACTTAGAGTCCGAGTATTTAATGATGGCTTAGGGTTTCGTTACGAAGTCAACCAAAGCAACGCCTTGTACATAACCAAAGAGTTAACTGAATTCAACTTTGCCGACAGTCATAATAGTACAGCTTGGTGGATCCCAGCACGCGGCTGGAATCGCTATGAATACACTTACAACACAACTCCCTTACAACAGGCTGCGCACGTACATACTCCGTTCACGCTAAAAAATGCTGATGGCGTGCACGTTAGTGTGCATGAAGCTGCCTTGCTTGATTACGCAGCGATGACCCTCAATCAACGTCGCCCGGGGACGTTTGTCGCGGATCTAACCCCATGGTCAGACGGTATTCGGGTCAAAACAAACGGTAAATTTAAAACACCTTGGCGTACGCTACAAATTGGTGATGAAGCCATCGACCTCTTGAATTCTCATTTGATCCTGAACTTAAATGAGCCGAATAAATTGGGTGATGTATCATGGGTCGAACCCGGTAAATACTTGGGGATCTGGTGGGGTATGCACATTGGCAAAAATACTTGGGGTAGCGGAGAAAAGCATGGTGCTACAACAGAGCAAACTAAAGCCTATTTAAGTTTTGCCGCAGAACATGGCTTTGATGGCGTACTTGTTGAAGGCTGGAATATAGGCTGGGATGGAGATTGGTTCTACAACGGTGATGTATTTAGCTTTACGCAGGCATACCCTGATTTTGATATGAAAGCCATCAGTGAGCACAGCAAACAAGTGGGCGCTCGTTTGATAGGACATCACGAGACCTCAGGCAACGTCAGCAACTATAGAAAACAAATGCATGATGCTTTTGAGCTTTATCAGAACTCGGGAGTGCGTCAGGTTAAAACAGGTTACGTTGCCGATGGCGGAAATATTAAACGTATTGATGAGCGCGGTCATCCCCTCTATGAATGGCATGATGGTCAATTCATGGTGAATGAGTACCTTGATAACGTTAAGCTGGCAGCAAAATACCAGATCAGCATTAATACTCACGAACCTATCAAAGATACAGGACTACGCCGAACCTATCCGAACTGGCTAAGCCGAGAAGGGGCAAGAGGTCAGGAATTTAATGCTTGGGGTACACCGCCTAATCCACCAGAACATACGCCCATGCTAGCCTTCACCCGCATGTTGGCGGGTCCTATGGACTTTACACCTGGCATTTTTGATATGAGCTTCAATGGTTTAGGAGACAAGACCAATCGCCCACAAACCACGCTGGCTAAACAGCTTGCGCTTTATGTCGTACTTTACAGCCCAATCCAAATGGCTGCTGATTTGCCAGAAAATTACTTAGCAAAGCCTGACGCTTTTCAATTTATTAAAGATGTACCCACAGATTGGGAGACCAGTATCGCTTTGGCTGGTGAAGTCGGCGATTACGTTGTTTTTGCCCGCCAAGAAAGAAAGCGTGGCCAATATACGGGGAATGATTGGTACTTAGGGGCTATCACCGACGAGCATGCCCGTAGTATTGACATCAAACTAGACTTTTTAGAATCCAACAAAAAGTACGAAGCACACATCTACCAAGATGGCGAACAAGCCGAATGGAAACACAATCCTTACGACATATCGATTAACAAGCGCATTGTTAGCGCAAAAGACAAACTCACACTAAAACTTGCCACCAGCGGTGGTACAGCCATTCGCTTTAAGGCGATTTAAATTCCCCATGAGAGGCAGTACAAATGTGCTGCCTTTCATTTTTTAGCACGACAAAACGATTGCTTTAACGGCATACTAATTAGCTAAATGATACGAAAGTTAGTCAATCTCACTAATTTCACTTCCTGAAAAAAATTTAACCATATGATATTTAATATATAATTTCTTTGGTTCAGTAATTGCATCCAAAGTCGTACTCTCTTAGTCAATATGCTTTAAGGAAAATGACAATGCCAGTGCCAATCAATGACCGTCCTTTAGAAACGGTACGTGAAGAAGTTATCGATCAGCTGATTTTAAATTACAGCCATGGCGAGCTATCTGCAGATGCATTTGAGCGACGGTTAGACAAAGCCTATCAAATTGATGAACAAAGTCAGTTACAAGAACTGGTTGCCGATCTTCCGCTACAATCAGACCCTCGCTACTACAGTGAGAAGCAAGCGCGTATGCAGCCAAAATTTACCGCATCACATCCACATCAAGAATCTCTGACCATCACATCGATTCTAAGCTCAGATCATCGTGGCGGGGACTGGGTGGTTCCTAAGCACATTCGCTTAAATAACTATTTCGGTAGCACAGAGTTAGATTTTAGAAATGCGGTTTTTACTCACCCTGAGGTGATCATCGAGGTCAACTGTATAATGGGCAGCGATGAAATTATCATTCCTGAAAATATTGATGTTATTACCAATACAACTAATATCATGGGTCATGTCAGCAATAACCGCTCCCAGTTATCTACCAATACTCTCACCAAACAACGTCCTCGGTTATATATTCAAGGAAAGGTAATCCTAGGCAGTATTGATATTTACGTGAAAAAAACTATGCAAGAGAAAATGAAGCAGTTTGCCACTAGTTTAAAATCAATGTTTGACGAAAGTAAACTGGGCTAAATGCCAATGAAAAGTTGAGAGGGAAGCTTCCCCCGTTACTTTATTCACGACACAGCCCGTAGTAATAAGCATCAGCTCGTTGTGTAGTCAATTGAAAGTGACGACGTAAGTGCCCCTCTCTTTGCATACCGAGCTTTTCCATTAATTTCCATGAAGCAGTATTTTCAGTCGCACACAAAGCGGTTATTTTCATCACCTCCTGCTCGACAAAAAGGTGCTCAATAAACACCGAGACTGCTTCATACGCATATCCTTGACCGATATAATCTTTATGTAACCTATAGCCTATTTCACCGATCAAACTCTCCTTGTTTACGTACTTAAACATTAACTCCCCAATCAAGCGTTCATTACTTTGCAACGTAATGGCTAAGGCGAGGCGTTCATTTTCCTGTGCATGCCAAGGTTTACATCCCTCAAGTAAACGTTGCTTAGCTTGCTCATAACTTGCAGGTTCGCCAATATACCGAGATGTGAGCGCACAACTTCGGTGCTCAAAGCTTGCTGCCAAATCATCGGGCGTCACAGGTCTTATTACCAATCGCTTCGTATTAAACTGCATTACATACTCCTTGCTCGTTTATCTAGTAAAAATCTATGCCATGACCACTTGCTCAAGAACAAGGTCAACCACGCCCAGCCCAATAATACCGCCATGAACCAAGTGATCCATGCCATATCGCTAGGCACATCTATAAAATAACTGTTACACGCTACAGCTAGCACAGTGAACAGCAACAACTCACATGCGCCTATTAGTGCATTCGCACTACCCGCATGTTCACAAAAGTGTTCACTGAGCATTTGAATATAAATGGCAAAATACCCGCCAAACATCACCATGACTAGTCCGTAGGCGAACAGCGCATTCAACAGCGTAAACGACATAAACATGTAGCAAACACCACTTAACACTAATAATGGCCAAAACATACCTGTTACCCACGCCATATTTAAATGCCGCTGCAGCTTGCGACTTAGCAAACTCCCCACTAGTAAACCAGCCATGGGCAACATCATGACACTACCAAATTGCGCTTCGCTCAGTGCGAATTGCTGCTGTAGAACAAATGGAAAATACAGCTGTGTCGTCATGTAGATAAATGTTGGTGTCCACTTAAACAAGGCGATGGCTACAAATTTAGGGGCGCTAAGCAACGCCAGATATTGTTTAAATATGTGATGAGGATACAACGATACCGCCACGTTACTACTTAACTCAGTAGGTAATAGCCAGTACCCGATCAAGGCGACGATCATCAAATAGGCACTCAATGCCCAGGCAACAAATTGCCAATCAGCCCAACTCGCCAGTACTCCACCAAACCATGGCGCTAAAATAGCCACACAACTGGCAACCATTGCAAGGTAGCCTAATGCCTCGCGTAACTGCGAACCACGGTACACCGCCCCTAGAATGGTACGACTGATGAGTAAAGGTGCTGCTGCACCCAACCCTTGCAGCAAGCGCCCAAGCGCAAAGCACTCAGTATTCGTAGCCAAAGCACAGCAAATACTTCCTACAACAAACACTAACTGCCCAGCTAAGAAGACCTGCCTATCTCCATACTTATCTCGTAGTGGGCCAACCACGAGTTGCGATAAACCAAGGCATATAAAATAACCTGTGATCATCATTTGGCTAAGTCCCTGACTCATCTGAAGGTCTGCAGCAATCTGTGGTAATACCGGGAAAAATATTTGGCTAGCGAGCTGTGAACTAGACAGTAATAACATCGCGATGATCAACATGATTTATTTACCTGTGTAAATTCTGTGATGACTATAGGCTTTACTTTGCTGACAAAAAACCCTGTAATGGGAATAACATTATGTCCTCATAGGAATAAATATGGATTGGCTTAGTGCAGCTAAAAGTTTTATATTAACCGCTGAATACGGCAGCTTCACACAAGCTGCTGAGGAACTGAATATTTCTTCATCCGCGGTGAGTAAACGTATCGATTGGTTAGAAAAGCAAATGGGGCTAAGCTTACTGATCCGCACAACAAGGCATGTTCAACTTAGTGAAGCGGGTCATTTGTTGTTGCCTAAAGCGCAATCACTCATCGCTCAATTTGACCATATTTTAGAGCACTCACAGGAGGTCAATAAAACCCCTTCGGGAACGCTTAAAATAGCTGCGACATTAGCGGTTGGCAATAGCCTCCTCATGCCTAGTATTCAGGCTTTTCTAGCACAATATCCTCAGATCAAGATTCAGCTCAATGTACTAGCACCCGGTACCCTACCCGATCTACACCATGATCTCGTTATCACCCGCCATTATAATGAGTTTGATTCAGTCGCCCACAAAGGGACCTGTTTACTGGAATATCAAATGAAACTGTTTGCTTCGCCTTGCTATTTGCAACGCCATAGTGCCATTAAAAGTGTGGACGATTTAGCCGGTCACAAAATGTTGCTAAGTAGTTACTATCAAAAGAAAGGCCATATCATGCTCAGTGACAATTCTATTTTCACCTTCAAAGATTACAACTTTGTGTCCGATCACCTTGATGCCATGCTTGAGGCTGCGATACAAGGAATGGGACTGATGTTAATCTCCGCGGGGTATATTCATAAACAACTACAAGAGGGCACACTAGTACCTGTACTACCACACGTGAAATCCGCCAATAAGCAATTATGGGCGTATTACCCTAACAGCGCATTCATTCCTATAAAAACTAGGTTATTTATCGATCACCTCAAACAGCAACTGGCCACGCAGCACACACTGTAACCGCGGGCCATATTTGATCATCGGCTAAAGAGGCGCACTCATTTGGGGTTGATGACGCCTTAAATGCCAGCCAATAAACTGACTCAACAACAATGAACAGCCCGCCAGAGCTGCACCAAAATAAAATACCAAGGCGCTATCATAGAGCCACACTACACCAAAGCTTGCAGGAATAATCACCGCCGCGATGTGATTGATGGTAAAGCTGACCCCAGCCGTCGACGCAATATCTTGAGGGCGAGCAATTTTCTGAAAGTAAGTTTTTAATGCAATAGCCATTGCAAAAAACAGATGATCTACCACGTATAAAGCGGCCGCCAATTGGGCAGACTCAACTAAAGCGTAACCGGTAAAGACTAACATCAAGCCTGTGTATTCTATGGTCAAAGCTTTTTGTTCGCCTATTTTGCCGATCATCCTACCAATAACAGGCGCTGCAAAAATGTTGATAACGTGGTTTAACATGTAGAGCATGGTAATTTGTGCCACATCAAAGCCAAACTTTTCAACCATGAGGAAGCCAGCGAACACCATAAAGATTTGCCTGCGTGCGCCGGAAAAGAACAGCAATAAGTAATACAGGCTGTATTCTTTTCGTAAGATGATCTTTTTATGTTGTGCGTTGTGCTGTTTAAAGTGAGGAAATGCGCTTATCATAAATAATGTCAGCGCTAAACCTACTCCTCCTAACACGAGATATAGCCACTCATAGCTTGCGGATAAAAATGTGACACCGAGCCAAATTACCCCAAAAGTGAGCAACGAAGCCATAGACTTAATAGACAACAACTGACCTAGCTTTTGTGGCGCTTCATCTTTATTAAACCACTGTAAACTCAGGGACTGATTAAGCGTTTCAAAGTAATGAAACCCTATCGACATAAGAACTGTGGTGGCATACAAGCCGTAAATACTTGGAAATAAACCTGTTATAGCTACACCAATAGACAGTAAACACAGGCTGATAAGGGCAAACGTTTGCTCCTTTACAACCAGTAAGATAAACACCGCCGTAAATGCTAAAAAGCCTGGGATCTCTCGCAAAGATTGCAACATCCCCATATTTGCGCCATTAAACTGAGCAGCTTCTACTGCAAAGTTGTTTAGCAAAGCCGTCCAAGCTGCAAATGTCACCGCCATGACAATTGTTGATAATGTCAAAAAGCCAAATGGTGTCTTCCATCTTGACCGAGGTTGAATATCTTCCATTATTATTTTCCTTCAAGCACATTAAATAAGCAGTTTCATTCTACTGCCTAGTTAATGTGACCAAAATCCAATTTATAGACAGATAATTTATCAGTTCGGACAAATTGCACATTAATCTTCAGTGTTTTACTGTGGCTACTTTCATCCTTGTAAGAAATAGCAAACTGATACGTACTTGCTTTTACGCAAGGATCTTAGTAAATCTTACCCTGAGAGCAAAAATCTCTTATAGTGCCTTAAAGTCAGGTAACGTATATGCTGAAAGTAGAGGCTTAGCATGGTTAATAGCCAACCCAATGGCAGCGCTGCTCACTGGAATAGCATCGCAACACGTTTCAAATTAAAACGCTTAGGTAGGCCGGTTTACCCAAGAGCCAGTACTATGCCACCTTGGCAACACGTTCAGACACATCAGCATACCTGGGGACAGCTTGCATACACCAGCAACGGGGTTCTCAGTATTGTGACACCCGAAGGAAACTTCGTGATCCCTCCAGACCAAGCGCTATGGCTTCCCCCTAATTTACCCCATGAAACATTTTGCAGATATGGCGGACATTTTAGAAGTGTTTATATCGACGAAAAATATGCGCCACTATTGGGTAACACTGCAAAATTGCTACATGTAGATGAACTCTTAAAAGCAATGATATTGGAAATATGCGCTTGGGAGACAGACTATGCACTTGATGACAAAACACTGCGCTTTATCCAAGTATTTGTAGATAGGCTTGAATCAGCACCAACCAGCTCATTTTTCATGCCTACTGCGCAAGATGACAGGCTTCTACCAATCATCAGTGAATTACACGCCAATCCAGGATGCCACAAAACTTTGCAACAATGGGGTGAAGAAATTGGTGCATCGACGCGAACGCTTAATCGCTTGTTTACGAAAAGCTTTGCAATGAACTTCAGTCAGTGGAAACAAAAATTAAGGGCATTAAGAGCAGTAGAAATGATAGAAGCTGGTCATAACCAGCAGCATATTGCTGAACAACTTGGGTTTGAGTCTAGCTCGGCTTTCAATACATCTTTTAAAAAAGTGTTTAATTGTACACCGGGCCAATACTTAAAACGCCCTTAGAATATTTTTTCAGGCCTTGAACACACAAGGCCATCGCAAGCTTGCGTGTTAATTTAGTACTACAAATGTTCCTTCAAACTTAGCAACCAATACATCACCATCATGAACCCTTACAGGTACAATATACTTTGCTTTGCCGTCTGCTTTAAGGTCTTCAAAGTTGCCCTGACAATCTGCAATTGAGACTGAAGCACTTGGCGCAGTCGTGAGCGGCTTCAAATACTTTATATTAGCGTCTGCCAGCACTATGTTCCCTTCTAAGTTTTTTTCCTTTAATGCCAAATAAGTCGCACCCCAGCCCGTTAATGTTGCCATGCTATATATTGAGCCTGCAAACATTGAGTTGTGAAGATTCAAATTCGCTTTTAGATCTGCACGAGTTGAAAACTGCCAGTTGGTATAGCTCTCAACCTTGATCCCCATCGCATCACTAATAGGTATCGACTCTCTCCAAGTATCTTGTAACACTTGCGTCCATTCTGGATGGCGAAACCAGCCTGGTTCAGTGGGCCGTTGTTTAACCATTTTCCAATGCTGGATATCGTTGTAAGCCAAATGCGCTTTTTCAACCATCTGATAGCCATGGTTCTCATAAAACGCCAACGCTCTTTCTCTGGCAAATAAAACCAACTCTTCTGCGTTTTGCTGCCAAGCAATTTTCTCTAACTCATGTAATAATCGGCTGCCTAGGTTCTGACTTCGATGAGCTTCTGAAACAGCCATATAGCGCACTTGTGCTTGTTGTTGTGTATTAAAGTGTAACCTAGCTACTGCAAGCACTTTGCCTTCATTATCTTTGATGTATAAATGTTCAGACTCTTGCTCTAAGTCGTCTTGCTCAGAGCCTCTAGGCTGACCCCAAGGCTCGCGTAAAACTTGCCAGCGTAGTTGGTAATAGGCCTGCCAATCTTCACTGCTTTGTGGTGAGCTAACCTTAAACATAAATACTCCTGTTATTCATTTTTCTTGGCGATGAGCAATAGACCATACTAGAAATCACAGAAACTGAACATACTCTATTGGTAGAATGCCATTGCCAAGTGTAAAAATTACCGAACAAAGTGGCATTACGACGATCGTGAGCTATGCTGATGTTACTATGCATAATTTTGTGACTGCCCAAGGCACGATCGCCAACCAATTTGTGCAACAGAGCCACCAACTAGGTCATTTACTTTATTGGCACAAGCATGGCAATGTCAGCATACAAGTTCGGCAAGACAAAACCTTGCGCTGGTTGTTGATCAACGACACCTTACAATCTGTAGTGGAGAAAGACCACCCAGAGCAGCTCCTTTTTCCTCATTTACAAACTCTTGCAGCGATATGGCAAGATTTACCCACACCCAATAAGGTATTAGAACTAGGGTTAGGTGGAGGTGCAATCAGAGATTATCTACATGCCATTTACCCTGAATGTAAGGTACTTTCCGTAGATAACAATCCAGACATAGTACATTGCTATAAAAAGTACTTCCGTGGCGAGCAAGGGTGTAGTGTAGCTTGCATGGATGCCGATACGGCGTTATCTGGAGGCAAGCGGTATGATTGGATTATTCTTGATTTATTCAGTGAAATGGATGCGCCACTATTTTTGTTTCAGCACCCATTTTACAGACAGTTACGTGCAGCACTCAATGATGATGGCTGGCTATTTATCAACTTTCTTTCCGAACATCCATCTCAACGCCAGCGACTAGAACATTTACTGATCACTAATTTTGGTAAAAAACCAAAAGTAGAAACCGTCGATGACTACGCTAACCACATCATCGCGATTAAACGCTAAACCGCAAGGTTGAAGGTTACTGGCCCATCATTGCACAAAGTCACTTGCATATCCGCAGCAAACTGCCCTGTTGCAACCTTTAAACCCAACTCCCTAGCTTGCTGCACAAATAACTCATATAACGCGTTTGCATGTTCTGGAACCGCTGCCGATGAAAAACTGGGTCTCATTCCTTTTCGTGTATCAGCCGCAAGTGTAAATTGAGATACAACGAGCAGCTCTCCGGCTATATCTTTCAGGCTAAGATTCATCTTGCCATCATTATCTGTAAATACTCGGTAATTAGTTACTTTATGCAATAGCTTGGCAACGTGTGCTTGTGTGTCTTCTTTCTCCACACCCAACAGTAGTACTAAACCCGTTTTAATTTCACCAATGACCTCGCCATCCACCTCAACTTTGGCACACGATACTCTTTGAATTAAGCCTTGCACAGACGCCCCTTTTACAATATCGACAAAGTGCATCACTATAAGCCAATCGATATACAATCACCAGAGTCGTTCTAGTGTTATGCGTGCAGCTTACAGGCTAAAAGATCTGCAGCTCGGCGTATTGCTTCAAAATAGGCTTGGCTGGCACCACTGTGCCCTAAACCGTCCAAGATATACAATTGGGCATTGAGCTCATCAGCTAAGCGCTGAACAGGCGCAAAGCGACATACAAGATCGTGCCTGCCATGTACAAACCAAATAGGGAGCGCTTTAAGTACCTGTGGCGCTGTATCTAAATCCTGTAACTGGGCGAATACTTCGGAACTGAAATAATGACACATTATTTTTGCCTGTTGTGTAATACAATTAGCATGTTCTAAGTGATATCTGCTCAAAGAAGCCGCTAGGGTTACCTGTCTATCCCATTCGTGCCAATGATGAGCTGCCTTATGCTGCAATAACTCATCATCACTGTGTAAAGCATCACTGTAATAAGCTAATACATCTTCTGCACTTTGCAGACCCTGACTGAACGCATTATAGCTTTCAGGGTAGAACTGTGCTCCAGCTCCTTGCGGGGAATATAACCACTGTAAATCTTGCTCCGTAGCTAAAAAAGACGCCCATAACACTAGGCCCTTAACACGCTCAGGGTGCTTATGCGCAAAAAGAAGGCTCAATGTTGCCCCCCAAGAACCACCAACCATCACTGTCTTGTTGATTTCGAGGTGATCTAGCAGCTTAAGTATGTCATGAACGAGGTGGTTAGGTGTATTATGGTGCAACTCATGAGGGGTTGAACCACCGCACCCGCGCTGGCTATACAAAATGATTCGATAGCGTTCTGGGTTAAAATATTGTGTTGATTCTGGGTTTAGACCACACCCAGGGCCCCCGTGATTGACAAGTACAGGTAACCCATCCGGTTTGCCATACTCTTCAACATAAATCTGATGCCCATCGCCAACAGCCAAATGGAAACTGCGCAATGCCTCTCCAACGATATAGCCCTGTGCCATTGTTCACCTCATTACTTAATATGTGCCTTCTTCCTCCATCTGTTTATCGTCGTGTTTAAACCAAGGCTCATGCTCGCCTAAACAAACTGTAAATTCAGCACCTAACAGTACTACAATCCACGATAGATAAACCCATACAAACAGAATCGGAACCGTCGCTAACGCGCCGTAAATCACTTCATAAGAAGGAAAGTGGCTGATATAAGCAGCAAACCCTTTCTTTGATAACTCAAACAATAGTGCCGCAAACAACGCCCCAGGAACCGCTGCTCGAAATGATACACGCGTGTTAGGCACTAAAGTATAGAGCATAATGAAACCGGCCATTGAAATCACATAGGGTAATAGCTTTAGCAAAAAACCGCTAAAGCCTGGGATCCCTTGGTCTGCAAAAGACACAAGAGAAACAATGTAGGAGGTCACACCTATGCTTGCGCCAAGTAACACTGGTCCAAGCGTCAAAACCATCCAATAAATTGCAAAAGAAATCATGAGCGGGCGTTTTTTCTCAACCCGCCATATTCTGTTCAGCGCTGCATCTACATTTCTTATCAGTAACAGCGCTATAGCTGCTAAAAAGCCAATACCTACAGCTGTCATCTGATTTGCATTGCCTGTAAATGCACTAATATGAGACTTAATACTATCTGTTGAGGTAGGCACGAAATTATTAAAGATAAAATTTTCTATCGCGATTCGGGTATCTTCAAAGCCTGGGAATGCAGAAAATATTGCCACACCGACAGCGATTAGAGGCACTAAAGACAGCAATGTTACATATGCAAGATAGCCAGCATTAACCGTGATCTGATCCTCAGCACAGCGTTTTAAGTAGTCTCGCCACCACTTCGGTTGCATCAAAATAAGTTGCTTTACCTTCACCACCAATTGTTCAACCCTAACCTTCATAGCCGTCTAATTCTTGGAAACTCTTTGCACATCATAGCAATCAGTTACATAATTTACAGCAAGATTAATAGCAAACTGGTTTAATATGAAACGTATCACATTGGTCACCGCACTCGTCCTAGGCCTTACAGGGTGTCAGAGCGCATACTACTCCGCCATGGAAAAGGTAGGGATTCATAAGCGTGAAATTCTTGTAGATAGAGTTGAAAATACCAAAGAGTCGCAACAAGAATCACAACAAGAGTTTCAATCTGCACTCGAACGCCTCAGCACATTGATAAATTTTGATGGTAAAGAGTTACAGGCTGTTTATGAGCAACTAAACGATGATTACGAGTCAAGTCTAGCGTCTGCGCAGAAAGTCAGTGCCAATATCGACAAAGTAGAAGACGTGGCCGAAGCTTTGTTTGATGAATGGCAAGATGAGCTAGAGCAATATTCTAGCGAAAAGCTAAAAAGAGAAAGTGATAAAAAGCTCAAACAAACACAGAGACAATTTGATAGATTGCTTCGCTCAATGCGTAGCAGCGAAAGAAAAATGCAACCTGTGTTAGCATCACTCAAAGATAATGTTTTGTATCTAAAACACAATCTAAATGCGCAAGCTATTGCCGCCATTCGAGGTGAGTTCAAAAGCTTACAAACGGATATTCAGTCATTAATTAATGATATGAACCGCTCTATTGAAGATTCGAACAAGTTTATAGAGCAGATGAATACAACGAATTAAAACGCAAAATTACCGACGCAGTTCTTGGTTTTCGAGCAAGCTGGGGTGCAAAGGATTAACGACAGCGAACTCAGTGAGTGCGTTTCCTTTGTGCAAGGTGGGATGAGCCAATTTAGCAGTTGCTGAGGGGCTATGGCTTAGCACCTGTGAAGGTTGCTTACTTCACCTTGCGCAGAACTCTCTGTGTCGCCACTTCGTGGTCACAAAGATTCTGCACGAAAAAACCCGACTCTTTCAAGTCGGGCTTCTCTTGTTAAGACTTATCTCTCTACGAAGTAGCTCCCTATCGAGTAGGATATTCTACTCTTGCACAACTTAGCCTTGCCCTGGACTTGGTGGTTCAATCCCACCCCCAGCACCAGCGCTGCCAGCGCCTCCAGTTATTAACTTTAAAGGACTTGTAGGAATAATTTTCATGCACACACTCCTTTGGAAAAATTGACAAAAGCGAGACCTCAATGCTTACCGATCCCCTTATTTACCCTATCACAATGATGAAAATTTAAAACCTTTTCAGGTACAAAATGTACTAATACCGATCCGCTTAAATCTCTGCTCTAATATAGCCTATATAAAATCACAGCTTAAATAACGTGAACCCAAACATATCAGAGCAGCCTTTTAACGCTTTCTCGAAAAGAACCAACCGCACAAAAACACATGCGCTTGCTCGCGGTGTCATTATTTTATGAGGAGAATAGCAGAACCGATATTGCAAAGCGTCTCAAAACACTGAATTTGGGGTTCATTACCACTTAAATCATGTCTATAAAATACTAAAGCAGCTTCGTTTTAGTTGGATCATAAGTCGCTCGAAACATCCAAAACAATCATTACAAAGCCAAGAAGTTTTTAAAAAAACTTCCAACTGGAAACGAGCCATCACACACCAGAACACCTTCCTCTTTGACCGTATCAACGCATGGTTTCAGGATGAAGCTCAATTTGGCCAGCAAAATCCAACTACGCGCATTTGGGCTGGAACAGTCACTCGGCCAAGGATTGTAAAACAACAGCAGTTTGAGTATGGGTACTTATTTGCTGCAGTATGCCCTGCCATAGGCTGCACATGAGTCAGATATCACAAGCTACACCAGTAGGAAGACATGCTGTTGTGATAATCGATGGTGCAAGTTGGCACACATAAGTGGCTACCCCCACATGGCAGCTAAAGTACAAATGTTTAATGACAAAGCGCGAAGCTAGGGTGCAAAAGGTTAGCGACTGTGAGCGAAGCGAATACGCTCTTTTTACGCAAGCTGGGGTGCAAAATTACGGACGAAGTCCGTAGCTTTTGCGCAAG
>NZ_JAKFZQ010000026.1:0-62203 GCF_021654245.1 Pseudoalteromonas sp. MMG022
TTTACTTTGCAGTGAGGTTTTACTTTGCAGTGAGGTTTTACTTTGCAGTGAGGTTTTACTTTGCGGTGAGGTTAGAGCAAATTTAGGCCAGAGCAACTATTGTGCACATGGCCTCTCATTTGTTGATAACGTCACTTGCGACTCATTTTGATACCATACTTTGTTACTGTAATCAGACTCGCTTAACTTAATGGAGAGAAGTATCTGGTTATCATGGACACCATCTACTACAACTCGCTTTTTTAAACCATTCAAGCATGTCCAAAGTTGTTTTAGTTTAGACGCATCTTGAAATACAGGCCCTTCAACAAGCAGTACTCCCATTGACGTATTACTACTGATTTTTGCTAGGATATCTCCTGAGCTGTAACTTCCCCCTTGCTCAGAGGCCCTACGAACGTAATCAACGAATCCTTCTTGATTTACGTTCAACTGTTGTAGAGTCTCTCTGTCTAGCTCGGTGAGGTATTTTAAAATAACATCGCCTTTTTGAACGATATTACCCGGTTCGAACACACTCTCAACGACAACGCCTGCCTCTCTGGCATAGTAGAACTCCGTTGTAGGCGCTTGAAACGTCAGCTTCCCTACCAAAGTCGTCATCATTAAAGGCGCTACTAGCAATCCATTTAGTTCAATCAAAAATCTCTTTCCTAGTCTTAGTCTATGTTGCATTTACATGCACGCATTTATTAATCCATTTGAGTAGTTGGTCTAGCCGTATCTGTGTTTGTGCCACCAGCAATTTGTTTTGTTTGCTGTGTATTTAATGCTTCGTTGTTTACTAGCTTTTTAAGTTTTTTAGTTTTCAGCTTTAAGAACATTGTTGTTTTCCTTGTTGTTGTATAAATGTATGTATTCAATCCGCGGTACCATTCATCTGGCCCGCTTGCTTGATAACTACATTACCCAAACAAGGCAAAAACAAGAAATTATAAAATCTTATTTATAAAAAAATAAACCATTGTTTTATAAGGTTTTATTTTAAAAATCAAAGTGTTTTCAAGTCATAATGTTTGATATCTCGTTCCTTATGAAACAAAAATTAATATAAGAACAAAAAACCTGCATTAGTGTCATAACTACAAGAAGAAACGGTGAAAACTCACTAGTAGTCCAGCTTATTCATAGCATTTTTTCAAAAATCGATTATTGCATTAGATCAAAAAACAACATTTAGAACACGCAGCAAGCAGATCTTTGTCTTCGAAAGGAGAAACGAGTTCCAAAGAAAGGTAATGGAGAGCTATTGAATAACGCAATAGCTCATTATGGCAGTCAAATTAGCCCTGTACTTTGACTTTGAGTAGCTGGTTTTGCTTCACTTCTAATATATCTAGCAATAACTGGCCTGAGCTCGAAGATATACGGAGGTTTTGAATAACAAACTTTGATGCATCGACTGAATATATCTCTTTCATGGGTTCTTCAGCATAGAAATCTACCCGATAGATAGTTTTTCCATCTGAGTGATAATAAAGACCATCGCCAATGGCTTCAGAGTGCTTGTACAATGCTTTTGGCAAATCAACTGTTATCGACACTTCACCTTGCTTTGCGTCATATAACAGCAGTTTGTCATCTGAAGATAGGGTTACATACTGATATTCATTTAATTGTCCAACCCAACGCAAATTAACCATGGGTAATTTAGTTTCTTTGCTATCGTCCAACGAGTAAATATAGGCTCGACTTCTTACTTTTTGCTCATCGAGTACTACATAGCCAATTCGATTATTAAGTAAAAACTCAGACGATATGATAATACCGTCAACTTCAATAGAGGCAACCAGCGACAAAGTTTCATAGTCATATACATCTATTTTATTTTGAAGTTGAACGAGTAGGTGATTTTGTTCCTTGTTGTAGCTTATCGCTGAATACTGACCATCGGGCAAACCTAGCGCAGACACTTGTCCACTGCTATCAACCTTCTTGATAGCCAGCTTTTTACCAACTCGCCTCAATAAAATGATGTGATCTTGCACATCAAGTGCAAATACGTCTTCATAAGGGCTTTTAACTTTTTCTGTCAGTTGGCCTGATTCAAGATCATAGCTATAGATGTCTTGTAAAAATGGGTAGCTTACCGCTAAAAACTCACTTAGCCCAATTGATTGATAGCTTGCATAATTAATATTTCCCACAAGCTTAGTGATATTGGTTAGCTTATTTTCATCAAGGGAGTATCCATATACTTTACTTTCCGCCGTATCGAGCCACACCAACATATTATTTTCACGGTCATAGTTAAGCGCCCAAATTCTGTTTTTAGCCTCATATAATTTGACTTGATTACCCCCATCTAAATCAGTCATGTATAGTTCACTGGTATCGAACTGCAAGCGCTCAAATATGATGGTTTCTTTTTCAGGAATATAGGCCAGTAAGCTATCACCATTTGAATTCAAGTTTGGTGAAGTAATTTGATATTCCTCGCCTGAAACAAGGTTTCGGCTGGTCAATGCTGCCAGTTCGTCCTTGTTTCTGTAGCCTCGTTTAGAGTAAATAAAGTGATCATTATCAACACCGATCCCAGATAGGCCTGCGGGTTCGCATGGAAAGAGGTATTCGCTGCTAGAATTAAAGTCTGCGTTTAAGCGCCAAACTTGGCAGGTATCGTCTTTAACGATACGGTAGTATACGGTGCTTGAATCCACTGACCACCCAACTGGAAAGTAGTTAACTTGCTCCTCCCCTAAACGCTTTTCATACCCAGTGTTGAGGTCCTTCACGACCAGTGTATAGTTTTGCCCATCACTTGGCACAAACGCAAACAATAGCTGTCGCTTATCTGGTGATAAATTAAGTAAGGTATAACGCCCCTCAATCCAAGATAAAACACTTTCTTCAATGGTGCTTTCTACGATATCTGGCTTTGAATTTTCTAACGACTTAAATTGACTGCCGATTGATACCAGCGCGAGGGCGCCTACAAAAAAAGTCCCGATTATTATACTTTTCGAGCGCTTGGATTTTCCGGCATTTTTGATGTGAGTGTCAGTTTGATGGTGTGTAAAAGGGGTCTGTGGAGAAGTCTGATGTGTTTCGCTAGATAGCTGATCGTGGTAAATAATAATAGGCTCAAAAACAAAACTATACCCTTTCCGATAATGTGTTTTTAATACTATGCTCCTTTGCTTATCCGATTTCAGTATCTTTCGAAGCTCTGAAATAGCACGATTTATGGCATTGTCATCAACATAATTTTGACACCAAACATCGTCAACCAAATTTTGCCGTGTGATCACTTGGTCATTGTTGATAATAAAATAAGAAAGTAATTTGAATAATAAAGGTTCAAGCTCTCTTTCAACTTCTCCATCTGAAAGAGTTTGAGTTTTGGGATCAAACACCCAAGCCCCAAAGTGCACTTCTTTTACTTTCCTTGAAAAACTTACTTCATTCATTGTAGCCATTTAAACATCGTTTATTATTGGAGTTATTATAATGCAGCGATTTTACAGCCCAGCTTCTGAATCCGATGACTGATATTGTTGCAAAAGAGGACCGTCTTGATCATTTTACAAATATAATTGTACACGTAGTGAAGCCGATTGATATTCAATATATTAATTTTTTTATTATTTCAGATAGCGGGAAAGGTATCAAGCAAGCTAAATGGCCGAACGAAACATATTAAAAGCAATAATGAACAATCTCATACTTAAGGCACAGCAAAAAAATCCACTATCCCTAAAAATAAAAAAACCCGTACTTTGCAGCACGGGTTTTTTAAACCAGATAGGTTTGTACTTATTTACGCAATTGGCGAATAACGCGTAGCTGAGCAATTGCTTCAGCTAATTGTACAGCCGCAGCATGGTGGTCAAGCTCGCCTGCTGTGCCAGATGCCATCTGTGCTTCAGCATCACGTACAGCCTGCTCAGCAGCTTGCTCATCTAAGTCTTCACCACGCATTGCAACGTCCGCAAGAACAGTGACAATGTTTGGTTGTACTTCAAGCGTACCACCGGCAACATAGATGATTTCTTCATTACCATCTTTTGTTACATAACGTACCATACCAGGTTTTAGGCCAGTCAATAGTGGGGCGTGGCCAGGGTGAATACCCAACTCACCTTCACTACCGGTCACTTGGATAGAAGCTGCTTCGCCAGAGAATACACTCTGCTCCGCACTAACTACATCAAGTTGTACTGTCAATGCCATATCAACCCCCTAAATTACATGTTTTTAGCTTTATCAACTGCTTCGTCGATAGAACCAACCATGTAGAAAGCCTGCTCTGGCATATCATCGTAGTCACCGTTTAGGATGCCTTTGAAGCCTGAGATAGTGTCTTTCAGTGAAACGTATTTACCAGGAGCACCTGTAAATACCTCAGCTACGAAGAACGGCTGAGATAGGAAACGCTGGATCTTACGTGCACGAGATACAACTTGCTTATCTTCATCAGATAGCTCATCCATACCTAGGATAGCGATGATGTCTTTAAGTTCTTTATAACGCTGAAGAACTGTTTGAACACCACGCGCAGTATCATAGTGCTCTTGACCAATAACTTGAGGGTCAAGCTGACGAGATGTTGAATCTAGTGGGTCTACCGCAGGGTAGATACCAAGAGACGCGATATCACGTGAAAGTACTACTGTTGCATCTAAGTGCGCGAACGTTGTAGCTGGTGATGGGTCAGTCAAGTCATCCGCAGGTACGTATACCGCTTGGATTGAAGTGATTGAACCTGTCTTAGTTGAAGCGATACGCTCCTGAAGTACACCCATTTCTTCAGCTAGTGTAGGCTGGTAACCTACCGCTGATGGCATACGACCAAGAAGTGCAGATACTTCAGTACCCGCTAGTGTATAACGGTAGATGTTATCTACGAAGAAAAGTACGTCACGACCTTCGTCACGGAACTTCTCTGCCATAGTTAGACCAGTCAAAGCAACACGTAGACGGTTACCCGGTGGCTCGTTCATCTGACCGTAAACAAGCGATACTTTATCAAGTACGTTTGAATCGTTCATTTCATGGTAGAAGTCGTTACCCTCACGAGTACGCTCACCAACACCTGCGAATACTGAATAACCGCTGTGCTCGATTGCGATGTTACGGATAAGTTCCATCATGTTTACGGTTTTACCTACACCGGCACCACCGAATAGTCCAACTTTACCACCTTTAGCAAACGGACATACAAGGTCGATTACCTTGATACCAGTTTCAAGTAGTTCAACTGAACTTGATTGATCTTCATATGAAGGCGCAGCACGGTGAATAGACATACGCTCTTCTTCACCAATTGGACCTGCTTCATCGATAGGCTGACCTAATACGTCCATGATACGACCTAGGGTCTTAGTACCAACTGGAACCTTGATTGGCTCGCCTGTGCCTTCTACTGATGTACCACGACGTAAACCGTCAGTAGTACCAAGTGCGATACCACGTACCACACCGCCACCTAGCTGTTGTTGAACTTCTAAAGTCAAACCAGCTAAGTCGCCTTCTGTTACTTTTAGTGCGTCATATACGGCTGGCACGTTGTCTTGTGGGAACTCGATGTCCACAACGGCGCCGATAATTTGGACGACCTTACCTAAACTCATGTCTATTCCTCTCGTTAAACTTTGCCGAAGCGTTATACAGCTGCTGAGCCGCCAACAATCTCACTGATCTCTTGTGTGATTGCTGCCTGACGCGCTTTGTTGTAAACAAGTTGCAGCTCATCCATCAGGTCGCCTGCGTTATCAGTTGCGGCTTTCATCGCAACCATACGGGCAGCCTGTTCAGAGGCAGCATTCTCAACTACACCTTGGTAGACTTGTGACTCAATAAAGCGTACCAATAGCGTCTCTAAGATCGCTTCTGGGCTTGGCTCATATAAGTAGTCCCAAGCGTAGCTTGATACTTCTTCTTCAGCTTTTGGCAAAGGCAATAACTGATCGATTACGGGCTCTTGCTTCATGGTATTTACAAACTTGTTGCATACCACGTACAAACGGTCAATTTTTCCTTCAGCGTATGCATCTAGCATCACTTTTACAGGACCAATTACGTCCTGAATTGAAGGCGTATCTCCTAACCCTGCTTTTTTAGCAAGTAGTTGACCACCAAAACGCTTAAAGAAACCAGCAGCTTTGCTGCCGATAGTTGCAAACTCTGCGTCTACACCTTTTTCTTTCCACGCTTTTACGTCTAATGCGACTTTTTTGAACTCGTTTGAGTTCAAACCACCACATAGACCACGGTCAGTAGAGATAACAATATAACCAACTCGCTTCACGTCACGTTCTGCTAAGAACGGATGACGGAAATCAAGGCTAGCTTGAGCAACACGACCGATCACTTTGCGTAAGTTCTCAGCGTATGGACGGCTTGCAGCCACACGGTCTTGCGCCTTCTTCATTTTTGAAGCGGCAACCATTTCCATTGCGCTGGTGATCTTTTGAGTATTCTTGATACTCCCGATCTTGCTTTTAATCTCTTTTCCGCTGGCCATGACTCTCTCTCCGAATCAAGGTGAGTGTTAGCGATAACCCTCACCTAGCATAACTAAATTACCAAGTTTGCGTTGCTTTGAACTTCTCTAGAAGTTCTTTAAGCTGCGCTTCGATCTCAGCGTTGTAGTTACCTGTTTCATTGATTTGAGCCATTAGCTCTGCGTATGTGCTGTTTGCATAACCGATAAGCGCTGCTTCAAAGTCACCGATCTTGTTGATTTCGATGTCTTTTAGGTAGCCTTTTTCAGCTGCAAATAACGACAGAGACATGTCAGCAACAGACATTGGAGCGTACTGTTTCTGCTTCATTAGCTCAGTTACGCGCTCACCGTGCTCAAGTTGTGCACGAGTTGCATCGTCAAGGTCTGAAGCGAACTGAGAGAACGCCGCTAGTTCACGGTATTGAGCTAGCGCTAGACGGATACCACCACCTAGTTTCTTAACGATTTTAGTTTGCGCAGCACCACCTACACGAGATACCGAGATACCAGCGTTAACAGCTGGACGGATACCTGCGTTGAATAAGTCAGTTTCTAAGAAGATCTGACCATCGGTGATTGAGATAACGTTGGTAGGTACGAATGCAGAAACGTCACCACCTTGAGTTTCAATGATTGGCAATGCCGTCAATGAACCTGTTTTACCTTTCACTTCACCATTAGTGAACTTCTCTACGTAATCAGCGTTAACACGTGATGCACGCTCTAGAAGACGTGAGTGAAGATAGAATACGTCACCTGGGTATGCTTCACGGCCTGGCGGACGCTTAAGTAGCAATGAGATTTGACGGTAAGCAACAGCTTGCTTAGACAAATCATCATATACGATTAGTGCATCTTCACCGCGGTCACGGAAGTATTCACCCATAGTACAACCAGCAAATGGCGCTAGGAATTGTAGCGCAGCTGATTCAGAAGCTGATGCAACAACAACGATAGTGTTTGCAAGTGCACCGTGCTCTTCTAATTTACGTACTACGTTAGCAATAGTAGAAGCTTTTTGACCAACCGCTACGTACACACACTTAACGCCAGTGTCTTTTTGGTTGATGATAGCATCGATTGCTAGTGCAGTTTTACCAGTCTGACGGTCACCGATCACAAGCTCACGCTGACCACGACCAACTGGGATCATCGCATCGATAGACTTATAACCAGTTTGTACTGGCTCGTCTACTGATTGACGCTCGATTACGCCTGGTGCGATTTTTTCAACTGGTTCAAAACCGTCGTTATCTAGTGCACCTTTACCATCGATAGGCTGACCAAGCGTGTTTACAACACGACCTAGTAGACCACGACCAACAGGTACTTCTAAGATACGACCAGTAGATTGTACTTTTACGCCTTCTTTAAGGTCTGCGTAAGGACCCATTACTACAGCACCTACTGAGTCACGCTCAAGGTTTAGTGCGATAGCATAACGGTTGCCAGGAAGCTCGATCATCTCACCCTGCATACAGTCAGCAAGACCGTGGATGCGGATGATACCGTCTGTAACAGATACAATTGTACCTTCGTTACGAGCTTCACTTACAACTTCAAACTGTTCAATACGTTGCTTGATCAGCGCAGAAATTTCTGTGGAATTAAGTTGCATGCTCTTTTTCCCAATTACGATTGTAGTGTAGTAGCTAAGCGGTTTAGCTTGCCGCGTACTGAGCCGTCGATGACTGTGTCGCCTGCCTTGATAACAAGGCCGCCAACCGTGCTTTCATCAACACTACAATTTAGCTTAACTTTGCGTGCGAAACGTTTTTCAAGTGCCGCTACTAGATTTGTTTGCTGCTCTTCAGCTAATGGTGTTGCAGAAACCACGTCAACATCGATTTCTTTGTCATATTCTGCTTTAAATTCAGCATACAACTGTGCAACTGCTGGAAGTGCAACCAAACGACCATTTTCAGCCATCACCTTGATCAGGTTCAAAACTTGGTCGTTGATCTGCTCTGCACAAACTTGAGAAAATACCTCAGCTTGTTTTTCAACAGAGGCGCTGCCTGCTAGGAAACGCGCGATTTGCTCATTCTTTGCTACTTCACCAGCAAAGAAAAGCATCTCGTTCCAAGCATCAACAGCGCTTTTTTCAACAGCAAACTCAAAAGCCGCTTTAGCGTAAGGACGAGCGATAGTAGCCAATTCAGACATGCTCATACCTCCTTATTACAGCTCAGCGACAAGTTTTTCAACGATGTCACTGTGTGCAGCTTGATTGATTTCACGTTCTAAAATCTTCTCAGCACCAACCACGGCCAGAGTAGCAACCTGCTTACGCAAGTCTTCTGTTACACGGTTACGCTCAGATTCGATTTCAGAGTGCCCTTGAGCAATGATTTTCTCACGCTCTTGCTGACCACGCGTGGTTTCTTCATCCACGATCAACGCAGCGCGTTTTTTCGCTTGCTCGATGATTTCAGCCGCTTGAGATTTAGCTTCTTTTAACTGCTCAGCAGCTTCAAGACGCACACGCTCAAGCTCTTTTTCTGCTTCATCAGAAGCAGCAAGACCGTCTTCAATTTTCTTTTGGCGAGCTTCAATCGCACCGTTTAGCGGTGGCCATACATACTTCATGCAGAACCATACGAAAACGATAAACGCGATTAATTCACCCAGTAGAGTGGCGTTTAAGTTCACAACCGCTCCTCCTCAAATTAGTTGTTCGATAAACAAATTGGCTTATAAAACCAGTAATTACATTACGAACAACAATACCATTGCGATACCAACACCGATCATCGCGATCGCATCGATAAGACCAGCAACGATGAACATTTTAACTTGAAGTTGAGGTGCAAGCTCAGGTTGACGAGCAGCAGACTCTAGGAATTTACCACCAAGAGTACCAAAACCAATTGCAGTACCCAACGCACCTAAACCAATTAGAAGTGCAACAGCGATATATTTAAGACCTAGTACGATTTCCATTATTGTCTCCGATTTATTTAAATTTAAAGTTAATGAATTTGGTGTTTCTTAATTATTAGTGACTGTCAGACGATGCCATGCTTAGATAAACAATCGTCAACATCATAAATACAAATGCTTGCAACACGATAACTAGGATATGGAATACCGCCCAGATAAAGTGCAATGGTAACTGGAACAAGCCAATTGCAGCGATGATGATGAAAATCAACTCACCTGCAAATAGGTTACCGTGAAGACGCAGCGCCAGTGAAATAGGGCGAGCAATCAACGTAATGAATTCCATCACAAAGTTTACAGGGATAAGTAACGCCTGAACAAACGGGTTCTTAGCCGAGAATGGGTGAAGAGTTAACTCTTTAACAAAGCCCATTACACCTTTGGTACGGATGGTATAGAAAATGATTAGTGCGAATACACCCAGTGCCAACGCGAATGTTAGGTTAACATCAGTTGTTGGTACGACTTTCATGTATACGTCATGAGGATCCATACCCATAGTTGCCGCACCAATTTGCCCTGCAGCAAATGGAAGGAAGTCAACTGGGATCAAATCCATCAAGTTCATCAGAAATACCCAAACGAAAATAGTTAGGGCTAGAGGAGCAATCAGTTTACTCTTACCGTGGAAGGTATCTTTCACGTTTGAGTCAACGAATTCAACGATCATTTCTACAAAGCATTGCATTTTACCTGGCACGCCAGTGGTCGCTTTATTAGCGGCACTTTTGAAAATCCAGATAAAAACAAGACCTAATAGAATTGACCAAGCCAAAGTATCTACATGCCACGTCCAGAAACCAGCCTCACTACATGCCTTGTTAAATGCGATACCTGAATCGGTAGAACACATTTTGGCATTCGTAAGGTGGTGCTGAATATAGCCTTGTAAGCTTTGTTCTGCAGCCATTGTTTTTCCTAAAAGTTAATGATTAAAAAAAATCGATGTACACCAATGCACGATGGTTACGATGATAAAACTAACAAACAGCCATAACGGCTCGACTGCTAGGACTTTAAATGCCACCAAAAATAGTGCAGTAGTTAACAAAAATTTTAACCCAGCGCCTCGTTTAAACGATTTATGCACTTGGTTTGCCCTGCTTGCGCCCATATATCGAAAGGCGTAAACGGCAAATACTAAATTGGGAAGCACGGCTATCACTCCACCGACTAGCGCCGACTGAGCTGCCAAAGCTCCCCAACATACAAAAACGATAACTGCGATGGCTAACGCCACGACTCCCTGATAAAAAACACCTTTTAATGCGGCGCGCCGATATGGGCTTACTAACGATTGAGTCACTTTTAGTTAACCTTTAATGGCGTAAAAATTAATCAGGGTCTTAAAACTGGCGAAATTATACTTATATTTGGTGATTTTGCAACTTGATGAGACAAAATGTGGCGCTTTTTCGACGCCACATTTGCCGATTATTCGTGCATTAGGAAGGTTGCTGCATGTCTGACTGGATACGACCTAAGATACCGTCTAATTCATCTAAATTGGCATATGAAATAACCAATTTACCCTTGCCCTTTTGGTTATAGTTTATTTCCACCTTAGCGCCTAAATTTTCGGCTAATTGTTGTTCTAACAATTTGACATCTGGATCTTTTTCTTTTGTCTGTTTTTTGTCCACAGGCTCTAGAATGTTGCGAACTAGCTTCTCTGTTTCACGTACTGTTAGCGCCTTGGCCACAGCCATTCTGGCAGCATCAGATTGGGCTTCACCGCTTAGGGCCAACAAGCAACGAGCATGACCCATTTCAATGTCACCATGCTCCAACAACTTTTTAACATCATCGTTGAGATTATTGAGTCTAAGTAAATTTGTAACCGTGGTGCGTGATTTACCGACCGCATCGGCCACTTGTTGATGAGTCAATTCAAATTCATGTAGCAATCTATCTAATGCAACCGCTTCTTCCATCGCATTAAGGTCTTCACGCTGAATGTTTTCAATCAGCGCAATGGCAACCGCAGCTTCATCAGGGACATCTTTTAAGATACATGGTACGACGTCAAGTTCAGCGAGCTGAGCTGCACGCCAACGTCTTTCACCAGCAATTATTTCGAACTGATTGTCGCCGGTAGGGCGCACCACGATAGGTTGTAATACACCTTGTGCTCGGATAGAGCTGGCTAGCTCCTCTAAAGCTTGTTCAGACATATCTTTACGCGGCTGGTATTTGCCAGGTTTTAAAAATTCGATCGGCAGACGTTGTAGCTCTGACTCACTCGTAACACGATTAACGGACTCACTGACATTAACAAGCGTTTCTGCCTCAATAGACTCTTTACTAGGAGCAGGTTTGGAAGAACTGAGTAGGGCGTCCAAGCCTCGGCCTAAACCGCGTTTTTTTACCGACATGTTGTTATTATCCTCTTAGGCAACCGCTGCGGATTGTTTTTCTTTACGACGTAACATTTCGCCTGCCAAAGCCAAATACGCTTTTGCACCACTTGATGCCCTATCATAATACATCGCTGGCGCACCAAAACTAGGGGCTTCAGCCAAGCGTACATTACGCGGGATCACGGTGCGATATACTTTATCACCAAAATGTTGTTTTAGTTGCTCAGACACGTCATTGGCTAGGCGATTTCGCGGATCATACATGGTGCGTAAAATTCCCTCAATTTGTAATTCAGGGTTTACCAATTTTGCCAATTGCGTGATCGTATCCATCAACGCAGTGAGACCTTCAAGTGCGTAATACTCACACTGCATAGGCACTAAAATAGAGTCCGCCGCCGCCATGGCATTAACCGTTAGCATATTCAAAGAAGGCGGGCAGTCGATAAAAATAAATTCGTATTTATCTTGAATTGCCTCAATAGCGTTACGTAAACGCACCTCACGTGCGAATAACTCCATTAACTTAACTTCGGCTGCAGTTACGTCCCCATTCGCTGCAATAAGATGATATTCACCTGAGGTTTCTTTGCAGATTACCTCATCAATAGCTTTTTCTTCGATCAGTAAATCGTAGATAGTGGCCACATCGCCATACTTGTCGACACCACTTCCCATCGTCGCGTTACCTTGCGGGTCTAAATCAATTAATAAGACTTTGCGCTTAGTTGCCGCCATCGAGGCTGCTAAATTCACAGCCGTGGTGGTTTTGCCAACGCCACCTTTTTGGTTTGCAATTGCAATGACTTTTGCCACGTTGCCCTCGAATACTAATCTTTTGAAAGAATGATTAAATGTCGCTCTGCATCTAACTCTGGCACGGTAAGATGAATATCCTGTTGCAAGGTTACCCCCGCAGGCAGTTGTTCAAGTTCTTGTGCCGGAAATTGGCCTTTCAATGCCAAAAAGAGGCCTGACTGGTCGATTAGGTGTTCACACCAATCAACCATATCCTGCAATGATGCAAAAGCACGGCTGAGTACACCATCTAATTTAACACTTGGCTGATATTCTTCAACACGAGACTGCACCGCAGTCACATTATCCAAGCCAAGCGCATGTTTTACTTGCATTAAAAAACGTACACGTTTGCCTAAGCTGTCTAATAATACAAACTGAGTGTCGGGCAAAGCAATAGCCAATACAATGCCAGGTAAACCGGGGCCGGTACCTACATCAATGTAGTGTTTACCGCTAAGGTGTGGTGCCACGACTAAAGAGTCCATGATGTGTTTTACCATCATTTCTTGCGGGTCGCGTACTGAGGTTAAATTGTAAGCTTTATTCCATTTATCTAATAACTCAACATATTGCACTAATTGCTGTTGTTGATGATCACTTAGCGCAAGTTCCGTTTGCGCTAACAAAGAAGTTAGTTGTTGCTGTAACACAGTATTCCTATGCTGCTACGCAGACTTGCGCAGTAGCCCTTGCTTTTTCAGATACACTAATAATAGCGAAATAGCGGCTGGGGTGATACCAGAAATACGCGAAGCCTGACCAATGGTTTGCGGACGCGCATCTGTAAGTTTAGCAACCACCTCATTTGAAAGGCCACTGACTTGAGAATAATCATAGTCAGCAGGTAGTACGGTTTCTTCATGACGTAACTGCTTATTGATCTCATCTTGTTGGCGAGCAATGTAGCCCGCGTATTTAGTTTGGATCTCAACTTGTTCAAGTGCTTGAATATTTGTTGACTCAGACTCTAATCCGTCAATCGCCATTAAGCTGTGATAGCTCACTTCTGGACGGCGGATCAGATCTTCCAAACTCGCTTCACGGATAAGTGGTGTTTTCAATAACTCGTTAACCTGTGCAAGAGCAGGGTGATCTTTATGGATCCAAGTTGATTTAAGCCGCTGAGACTCTTGCTCCATTACCTCAAGCTTATCGTTATAGGCAGCCCAGCGCTCATCATCCACAAGGCCCAATTCGCGACCTTTTTCAGTCAATCTGAGATCGGCATTATCTTCACGCAATAATAAACGATATTCAGCGCGGCTGGTAAACATGCGGTATGGCTCTTTTGTCCCAAGAGTTGCTAGATCATCAATCAATACACCGGTATAAGCCTGATCACGGCGCGGCGTCCAAGCATCTTTACCTTGCACTTGAAGCGCAGCGTTCATACCGGCAATCAAACCCTGAGCACCAGCTTCTTCATAACCAGTTGTGCCGTTGATTTGCCCTGCGAAAAACAACCCGTTGATAAACTTAGTTTCTAAGGATTGTTTTAGATCTCGAGGATCAAAGAAATCATATTCTATCGCATAACCTGGACGACAAATGTGTGCGTTTTCAAACCCCTTGATAGAGCGAACAATTTGCAGCTGCACATCAAACGGTAAACTGGTAGAAATACCGTTAGGGTAGAGCTCATACGATGTTAGACCTTCTGGCTCTACAAAAATCTGATGCTTTTCTTTTTCAGCAAAACGAACAATTTTGTCTTCTATTGAAGGGCAATAACGCGGTCCAATGCCTTCAATCACCCCAGCATACATGGGTGAGCGATGTAAATTTTCTCGGATCACATCATGGGTTTGTTCATTGGTATAGGTGATATAGCAAGGGATCTGCTTTGGGTGATCAGATGCTTTACCCATAAATGAAAATACAGGAGTTGGGGTATCACCTGGCTGTTCTTGCATAACAGAGAAATCGACGGTACGGGCATCAATACGAGGCGGTGTACCTGTTTTTAAGCGATCCACTCGAAATGGTAATTCACGTAGACGATGCGCAAGGGCAATTGAAGGAGGATCACCTGCTCGTCCGCCTTTAAAGTTTTCCATACCAATATGGATTTGACCACCAAGGAAAGTTCCTACGGTTAACACTACCGTTTGGGCACTAAAACGCAGGCCCATTTGAGTCACTACGCCTTTAACCTGATCTTGTTCAACAATTAAGTCATCGCATGATTGCTGGAAAATCTTTAAGTTTTCTTGGTTTTGCAATATGTCTTGTACTGCAGCTTTGTACAGTGCTCTATCTGCTTGAGCTCTTGTAGCGCGTACCGCTGGGCCTTTAGATGAATTAAGGGTTCTAAATTGAATACCACCTTTGTCAATGGCCTTGGCCATTGCACCACCTAAAGCGTCTATTTCTTTTACCAGATGGCCTTTACCAATCCCACCAATAGCAGGATTACATGACATTTGACCTAGCGTATCCATATTGTGTGTTAACAATAAGGTATTCATACCCATGCGAGCAGCAGCTAACGCAGCCTCTGTGCCTGCATGTCCACCACCAACTACAATAACGTCAAAATGTTCATGATAAATCATTTACGGGATCCTACTTAAAAACAACCAGCAAATTTTGAAAGGGAGCGTATTCTACCTAGAAATGCTCAGAAGTGAAATGTTTAAATAATGACCAACTTAGAAAATTCTAAAACTTGATCACTAAATATATATAAGGATCTTTTTAAAGATCTTTTATTAGATCTTACTATTAGTGATCACATGATCTGTGAGTAAACCTATATTGTTTATATATATCAATATTTTATACCTGATCAATTGATGTGAATTAGATCGGATCTACACGCGGACAAGCTCTGATCAAAACGGCTATTTATACACAGGCACAGATCCAATCAAATTTATCCCATGGATAAGTAGGGGTAGATCCCCTGATAGATCAAGTGTTATCCACAGTACGATCTTATTTTACTTAAAATTGTGAATAACTTATGTAAAAGATCGTTATTTTGTTTGAGTGAGCTTTTCTAGCAATTGGGGTAACCACGCCAAAGCGGTATCTTCTGGTAGCGCATCGTCAAGCACGTCTATTTCAAGATTTGCCAGTAATTGCGTCGCCCCTTTATTTATGAGCAGCTGCGAGCAGTTTTTTGCTGCAAAGTTATAAGTATCGTAACTTGTGTCGCCAATACCCACCACTGCAAAATCAATGTGATCTAAGTTATTTTGTTGATCTAACTCACTTATAAAAGATAACAAATTATCCGGATAATCACCGGCACCATATGTAGACGTTACCACCAGCCAGATCGGATGAGCAATATCACTAAGCATTGGCTGTTCATGGAGCGCTGTAACAATGCCTTGATCTTGCAGGGCTTCTTGCAGCTGCTCGGCGACATACTCGGCCGAACCCATTTGACTGCCAACGATGATCTCTATGTGCTGCATAACTTCTACTACTTAGTCACGAATGCCGACATCATAATGACCTCTTACAAGAAGTAAAGAGTAGATCACAAGGGTTTGGATAAATTTATCAGGCTAGTTTATCATCAATTGTGAATTTTTATTTTTAACTAATTGATTTAAGTAATATAAATAAATTATTCCTACTGTGGTTATCCTGTGAAATTTGTGGATAAGCTGGCAGTATGTTTGCAATAACTTAGACTGATCCTTCGTAAAATTTGCGCTAATTTTAGGTCGGTCGTTCAAATTTACTGCATCTAGTAAGTAAACCACGCATGTGGACAGTAATGATGTGTATAAACTATAAGAGATGGATTGAGCGCGCAACTTGTCAGATCTATCAGTATCGATCCATATAAGAAAATAATCTAAAAACAGGCTAAAAAGATCGCGATTAGATGATCCGATAGCGAAAAACGGCGTTACATCCATAAACGGTGATGGCTTTTAGCGCAAAAAGTGCTGTGTTTTACAGCACTGCTTGGTTTGTAAAAGGCTTAAAATGGTAAAACTATCGAATTGTACTGAAATAAATCGCCATGATCTGAGCATTTTAGTGTCTTGCTTACCTGTTTTTGTATTAGATTTATACAGTTATCTGAGAACGTATTGCCAAATGAGAGCCTTTTTACACCCAAATTTTGCAGCGCTTCGCTGTTATAACATGTGGGGAGTGCCAATATATTAACCGGTACAGGTAGCTGCTTACATAAGGTTTCAATCTGGGTGGGATTTGTTAAACCTGGGATAAATATGCCATCTACACCTGCTTTAGCGTAGGCATCAGCACGTGCTTGTGTGTTACTAAATTGATGCTGTGCTAACAGCGCCGTATCGATGCGTGCATTTACAAAAAACTGCTTATAGCCTGCATTATCAAGAGATTGCCTCATTGCGCCTAAAATAAGACTTTGTTCATTTATATGGCGTAACTGACCTGTTTTTTTGCTGCTATCTTCAATATTGATACCTACCGCGCCAAGTTTAGCGATGGTTAACACATTGTCACAGATGGTCTCTATATCATCTGAAAAACCTGACTCCATATCCACACTCACACCAATATTAACAGAATCAACAATCTGCTTGGTTTGTGTAATAAAACACTCAAATGAGCACGACTCACCATCTTGCTGAGTGCGAGCATTGGCCATGCCCCAGCTTGTGGTGCCTATGGCTGCGCATCCTGCTTGTTCTAGCAGCATTGCCGAGAGCGGATCCCATGCGTTGAGTAACTTAAAAAGTGTGGGTTGATTGTGTAGGTGATGAAAATGTAGATATTTGTTCATGATATTTGTGCTCCATTGGTTGATGAGGGACGTATCATAGTTTTCTATGTTTTTTTGTTCTGGCCAGATTTGGAACTCAACAGCGCTAAGTTGCGAACCCTTAGTATGAACGCTAAGCTCGGCATAGACATTGAGCGTTAAGGAAGGTAGCGATGGACAAAGTAGATCACAGTTGTCAAAGAGCGGGATGTACAAATTGCCGTGATAAACTTAGCCTTAATTTTGACTTTTCGATGGCATTTCAACCTATTTTGGCATGCGAACATCGGCAAATATTTGGTTATGAAGCGTTGGTGCGAGGGGTGAATAACGAATCGGCCTGGTCTGTTATTTCACAAGTTAATGAAGAAAACCGATATGCTTTTGATCAACTCTGCCGTGTAAAAGCGATAAAACTAGCCGCTAAGCTGGATATGCAGCAGTTTTTAAGTATTAACTTTTTACCTAATGCCATTTATAAACCAGAACGTTGTATTCGCACCACCTTGGAGGCTGCAAAGGAGTATGACTTTCCAATCAGTCGTATCATGTTTGAATTTACCGAAGTTGAAAAAATAGAGGATGCCGATCACATCAAGCAAGTAGTTGAGTATTATCGGGCCTTAGGGTTTTTGACGGCCACAGATGATTTTGGTGCGGGGTATTCGGGGTTAAACTTACTGGCCGATTTTCAGACCAATATCATTAAGTTGGATATGGCACTGATCAGAAATATTCATGAGGATAAATTGCGTCAGGTTATTGTGAGAAATTGCCTGAATATGTTTCACGAGCTTAACATTACTCCGCTTGCTGAAGGGATTGAGACGGTTGGAGAGTACCAATGGTTGCGTGAAGCTGGAGTATCATTAATGCAAGGTTATTTGTTTGCTAAGCCCAGTTTTGAAAGCCTACCGGAAGTGAACTTTTCTTTTTAAACGAACAAAATTAAGTACAAACCAGAATGTGTT
Source organism: Pseudoalteromonas sp. MMG022 (assembly GCF_021654245.1). Lineage (NCBI taxonomy): Bacteria > Pseudomonadati > Pseudomonadota > Gammaproteobacteria > Alteromonadales > Pseudoalteromonadaceae > Pseudoalteromonas > Pseudoalteromonas sp. MMG022. The sequence continues at coordinate 18,238 of NZ_JAKFZQ010000026.1, forward strand.
CTGGTTTGTACTTACAAGGTTTATTTACCGATACAAAATGAGCTAAAGATCTTGCCAAGGAGATCATCCGAGGTAAATTCACCGGTGATCTCATTGAGATACTGCTGAGTCAAACGCAGCTCTTCGGCGAGAATCTCTCCTGCAATATGCATCTCTAACTGGGTTTTACCAATATCTAAATGTTCAGCGGCGCGCTCTAGCGCATCTAAGTGGCGGCGACGTGCCATAAAGCCACCCTCAGTTGCACCTTGGTAGCCAATACAGGCTTTTAGGTGATCGCGTAGCAAATCAATACCTTCGGTATTTTTGGCACTCAAGCGCAGAACGGGATAGTCGCTTTGTTGGCACATACCCGCTGTTTCGGCGGATAAATCAATCTTATTGCGAATGACGGTAACATCCATGCCAGCAGGTAGTTGCTGCATAAAATCAGGCCAGATCTTGGTTGGATCCGTTTCTTGTGTATCCGTACCATCCACCATAAATAGCACATGATCAGCTTGACGAATTTCATCCCAAGCGCGTTCGATACCTATTTGTTCCACTTTATCTGGGCTTTCACGAAGACCTGCGGTATCGATGATGTGTAATGGCATACCATCAATATGAATATGCTCGCGCAGTACGTCGCGTGTAGTCCCCGCGATATCGGTAACGATCGCCGCTTCTCTGCCTGCTAGGGCATTTAGTAGGCTGGATTTGCCTGCGTTCGGTCTGCCTGCGATCACCACCCGCATACCTTCGCGCATGATACTGCCTTGTTTCGCTTGCTTACGCACTTCATCCAATTGCGTGATGATGGCATTCAGATCGCCACTGACTTTGCCGTCAGATAGAAAGTCTATTTCTTCGTCAGGAAAATCAATCGCGGCCTCAACATACATACGTAGATGGATCACTTTCTCCACCAGCATATTGATATGTTTAGAAAAATCTCCTTGTAAGGAGTGCAGGGCGCTCTTTGCTGCCTGCTCACTGGTGGCATTAATTAAATCCGCGATGGCTTCAGCCTGGGTGAGATCCAGTTTGTCATTCATAAAAGCACGCTCTGAGAATTCTCCTGGCTGCGCTAGACGTACTTTATCTATCTGACAAATTTCCTTAAGTAGCATGTCGATAACAATTGGACCACCATGGCCTTGTAATTCCAGTACATCCTCGCCAGTGAAAGAGTTAGGACCTTTAAAAAATAAAGCAATCCCCTGATCCAACTGCTCACCTTGTAAGGTGTTAAATGGCAGGTACTCGGCGTAACGAGTTTTAGGGCATTTCCCTAAGATCTGATTGGCAACTGTTTGTGCTAAAGCGCCCGATACGCGAATGATCCCTACACCGCCACGCCCTGGGGCTGTGGCTTGTGCGACGATGGTGTCTTGTGAATTCATGGTGATATAAAAACTTGCTATTACAATAGGGGCGAATTGTACAGCAAAGCGACAAACACAGCTATTAGCTTACATGACTATTGGTGTACTATGAGCATATTAATTTGCAAGGGAAAGTCATCTTTGTGTATCAATTCAAGCGGTTTAAGTTCGATCCTACCTTAGAAAAACTCAGTTGTGACGCATACACCCATACGCTTAGGCCCAAGGTTGCAAAGCTCCTACAGTATTTTTTAGATAACCCAGAACAACTGCTTAGTAGAGAGCAAATACTCAGCGAACTTTGGCAACATTCACAATATAGAGACAGTGCACTGACTCAAAGCATTCAGGAGCTGCGTAAAACATTGGGGGATGATGCACAGCAACCTGAGTTTATAAAAACCGTGCCTCAAAAGGGTTACATGTGGGTTGCCCCAGTTAAAGCCACTATCACACCAAGCATTAAATCAGCGCCACAACGAAAATGGCTATCTATCGCAATAACAATAGCGTTGAGTGTTTCGGTGATCGGCAGTGCAATTTGGTATACCAACATACATACCCCAACCGTTGCAGAGCATGTTAATACACAAGCTTTACCAAGTATTTTTATTGCTCCAGTTGAAAATTTAACGGGGCAAGGCCAGCTAGATTGGTGGAGTTTTGCGCTGCAGCAACAACTGAAGCAAGCCGCTAGTCCATATTTTTCAATTGTTGATGAAGTATCGGTTGCAGACATATCTTTGAGTGATGTGATGCAAAACATCGCGGAAGTTGGCTTTAGCGCTAAACTCACACAGCAACAGCAGCGCTATGTTTTACATTATCAAATCAACCGTCGTGGCCAGTCTTTACAGCAAGGGCAGCTTGTCAGTGAAGACTTGCAAACACCGATAGATGAACTTGTCAGTCAATTAGTGATGCAGTTAAGTGGCCATACCGAAGCGGTATCAACGGAGAAGATTTCAGCGAATGTTCAATCGAGACAAAGCTATCTTGGTGGATTACATGCGCTGAGCTATCAGGGGGTAGGTGCTGCGATTCCTTACTTTAAAGCCGCACTTGTTCATGACATCGATAATCGAGCTGCACGATTGGAGCTGGCTAATGCCCTGTGGAAAACGGGCATGTGGCAAGTGTCGCGAGAGCATTTTGAGGCAATCAATAATGTCGACGCAACGAGCTATCTGGCGATACGCTATCACCTGTACCTTGGTCGTTACTGGCTGAACATGGGGGAATATGACCGTGTGACACCTTTACTTGAGCGCACTATTGCTATGGCCCGGGCACTGAATCACCAAAGATTATTGGCTCAGGGCTATCAATTACAAGCAGATTTGGCTTGGTTACAGTTGCGTTGGCAAGCGCATAGTAAAGCTATGCACAGTGCTAAGGTGTTATTGGGCGCGGGGTCGTTAAGCCATTCAGAATCGCAACGCGCATTTTATTTAGCGAACCCACCACAAGCCGGTGTAGAGCAAAGCACAGAACTGGATATGATCGAAAATCTAGCCGTGGTACAAAAAGCCATTCGCTATTATCAACAACAGCAGCAGAATGCGCCACTGATGTTGAGCTATTTTGCTCTAGGACAAAACTATCTTGCGCCGCTGGCGGCACGTGAGCAGGCACTTAAGCAAGCCTTAACAATGGCGGATTCGCAAAATAATCTGTACGTAAAAAACAATATATTGCTTTATATGGCTTTTTATTACATTCAGCTACATGATGGCGATGGGGCCCTACGAGCTTTGGCACAACTAAAAGCTGAGGATACGCCGCGCATAGGCCTGCAGGTCAAAGCGCAGTTCTTAACAGCGATGGCCACCATGGATAGGGGACTGCAAGATGCTATGCCTAGTGAAGGCGCACTAAACAATGCATTAACGCATTTTAAGCAGCTGCTGGGTCGCACAGATATTGATAAAGTCACCCAAGCCAGTGCACAGTTGATGAATGCATGGCTGCTGATAAAACAACAAGCGTATGCGCAGGCGAAACCTTTGCTTGAGCGTGCCGGTTCGACCTTTGAGCAGTTACAGCTTACTGATAGCCTCAGTTATGTGCGCTATACCCAGATGTATATACAAGTTTCTCAGGGGCAGTATCAAGATGCTATAGCAATGCTTGCGGCGAAACCTGTGCAAAAGCTAGAAGCACTTTATGGCAGTTTTGCGCTTACTCGCCTTGGCCAGCACCAAGCGGCAGCAAAGCAACTACAGGCTGCTAAACAGCAGTTTGCATCGCAATGGCAACAACAAGATGATGATTTTTTTGAGCGGGTGGTTGCAACAGAGAGCCTTCAGTCACTACATCTTGAGCTGTTGCCTCCACCTTATAGTGTGTACTGTCAATCAGAGTGGCGACTTGAGTAAGTTGCCAAATCCGATTGTGCTGGCGCTTTTGCACTGCGATAAACGACTTGGTTGTTGTTATCGAGTATCAGCCAATAGGGCAAACTGGTTATACCATAACGACGAAATAGTGCATTGTGCTTATCAAATAGTACAGGGTGATTAACTCGTAGCCGTTTTTGATAGCTTTTCACATCTTCTAAAGAGACATAAAACGGTTTGATAACAGTGAGTTTTTCCATGTTATCTGGGATGCGTATTTCATTGTGTTGCATCGCTTTATGTTCACAATGTGGTAAGTGGCGAGCAGGGCAAAGCGCATCGGAAAACAATATTAAACGTATATTCTTCGAGCGAACTTTAAAGCCATATTGCGTGCCACTGAGAGCATTGACTATCAGATGGTGTGCAGTAATCGGCTGATGCTCTGAGCTGGGAAGCGAAGGAAGCTCACCTAGCTCGACTTTGTTCACCATCTCACCTTGCTTTATTTGCACAATTGTTGGCGTACGACGCACCCCATACTGAAATGCAAGTTTATTATTTATATCTATTTTTAGAGAGCTATATGGGGGGTAAGTCTTTACAAACCTATCTATATCCGCTTGTGAAACATTCATATCTAGTTGTATAAAGCGGCGCGGAAGCTCGCTCTTTGGTAACGCGCTCGGCGGAATATATTCTCCCCACATATCGATAAATACCAATTCATAACTATCATCAGTGGCGTTGGCAATAAAACTCAGTAATAAAGAGGTAATAAGCAGCAAGACTCTAATCATGGCTAAGCTCCTTATCGCTAAGCTCTTTTGCTAAATATGTCGATAGAGCTGTTTGTAATGCTTCATCCATCAACGCCGTGCGATATATTTCGTTACCCTGTTCATCAAGTAATATGTGAGTCGGAGTACCAATGACGTCAAAGCTTCTAGTGATGCTGCCATCACCATCAAAGAGCGTGGCGATTTGGTATTGGTGTTTATCTAAAAAGCGCTTTACCAAGTCTTCAGATTGATTAAGTCCAATGTTGATGGACAGAACCTCCAAGCGAGGTGAGCGGTTGTTGAACATGCTATTTAAATGCGGCATTTCCTCAATGCAGTAACGGCACCATGTGGCCCAAAACTTTAAATACGTTACTTTGCCTTGGGTATTAACATGATCACCCTGCAGTGTTTTACCTTGTATGTAGCGCGGTTGAGCGTGTGATTCGGCATTGAGTGTAAGGCTACTGAGTCCTATCAATAGAGTTGTCAGCGTATTGCGGATTTTCATATATCGGATTCCTTATAAAGTGATTAAAAAAAGAGGTTCTGACCTGCTTTGATGAGATAAAACTGCGCCATGACAAATAGCAGTAATGCAAATATGTTGGGTGCGATGCTAAGCCACGGACCGGACTTGGGCAGTCGAGCAAGTAATTGGCTAAAGGTGCCCGCTAAAAACAGCAAGCTACTCATGCCCAAGGCAAAGAAAAACAGCAACATTCCACCCAACCAAACGTGTTGTTGATTTGCTACCAATACCAACAGCCCCATTAATACTGGGGAGGTACATGGTGCCGCAACCAGTCCACTGGTCGCACCCATCAGTAAGGGATTGCGAGAGCGAGCGCTATTGAAGATGAAAAGGGAGGGGAGTGTAAGCCAACCCTTCATTATTGCTGCCATATACAACAGTAAATTAGCAAAGCCGATGAGTAACCAAGGGTTACTCGCGACTTGTCCAAATAGCTGCCCCGTTTGTGCGGCCAGTAAGCCAAGTAGGGCATAAAGCAATGCAAACCCAAGGCAGTATAGAGCTGCGTTTTGTACTGCCCGAACTTGATTGCCTGCTTTGGGTGCTAACATGGCGACTGTGATCGGTAACAGCGGATAAATGCAAGGTGATAAGCTGGCAAGTACCCCTGCGCCAAAGGCTGCCAGTATGAGCCACCAGTGAAGAGAGGGTGACGTAAGTAGTGTTAATAAGTAAGTGTTAAATTCGCCCATCGGTGTTTTTATTCATTGCTGTGGTTTAGGATGAGGCGAGTATTGAGAAAAACTGAGAAAGACACCATCAAAGCGACATAAAATCGCCATAAAATAATATCAAATAGTTGATTATATTGATTTTTTATTGTGTTGGTAGGATTTGCAGACAAACAAAAACGCCCGCAAAAAGCGGGCGTTTTTATGAAAGGCTGAATGTGTTATCTCACTTTCAGACCCTTTTTCTCCATACCGCGGTAGATGTAAAGCATCTGTGCGATAGTGATCAAGTTAGACACTAACCAGTACAGTACCAACCCTGAAGGGAATGGGAAGATAATAAAGAAGAACGTAAATACCAGCGGCATATAGGTCATCATCTTTTGCTGCATTGGATCGGTGACAGTCATAGGTTGTAGCTTTTGCGTCAGGAACATACTTGCACCAAACAAAATTGGCAGTACATAGTATGGGTCTTTTGCTGAAAGGTCGGTTAGCCACAACATAAACTCAGCATGACGTAGTTCAGTTGACTCTAAGAATACGTAGAATAGCGCTAAGAAAATAGGCATTTGCAGTAGTAAAGGTAAACAACCGCCCATAGGGTTAACTTTTTCTTTGCGATATAGCTCCATGGTTGCTTGACCAAATTTCTGACGGTCATCGCCATAACGCTCTTTTAGGGCCTGCATTTTTGGCTGTAGCATACGCATTTTAGCCATAGACGTGTATTGTGCTTTAGTGAGCGGGTAGAGCGCTGTTTTTACTAAAATAGTAATCGCGATAATAGCAATACCCCAGTTGCCCACAACACCGTAAATAAGTTTAAGCAATACAAATAGTGGTTGTGAGATAAAGAACAACCAACCGTAGTCAACGGTTAAATCAAGGTCTTCTTGGATAGCTTCTAGAGCGTCACTATCTTTTGGACCCATGTAGTAGGTTGCATTCATCGTTGATGAGCTGTTCGCAGCAACATTAACAGGCTCATTTTTTACCCCAATGATGCCCTGACCAGTACGTAACAACGTATAAATAGTACTGTTAACGGTTTGATTTGGCACCCAAGCACTTACGAAGTAATGCTGAATAAAGGCAATGTAGCCACCTTGAGTATTCTTGTTAAGGTTGGCTTCGCTCATATCATCAAAGCTGTACTTCTCGTAAGGCTCTTCATTAGTACCGTATGCTGCCCCTAAATAGGTTTGGTCGACCATACTACCTTTGTTCTGTACTGTGCGCTTGACCTGAGTATAAAGCTGTACTTGAATCGGATCAGCGCTGGTATTGTTAACGTCATACTCTAGTGCTACATCATATTTGCCAGCTTTAAACACATAGGTTTTTGTGTAAACAATCCCTTTGCTATCGACAAAGGTCAGTGGCACGCGTAATTCATCACCTTCAAGGGTATAAGCTGATTGAGTGCTTTCATACACTGGACGACCGTCACGAGACGCATCTGGACCATTTAGGCCAATTAATCCACTTTGTGCGATATATTGTTTGTTTTCAAATTCGCCCAATAGCAGGTAAGGCTCTTCACTGCCATGAGTTTCAGCATGTTGGAGAAGTTTCGCCTCAACAATGTCACCGCCCTTGGTATCGATTTTTACGTCAAGTACATCGGTTTTCACTGAAACAGTTGAACGAATGGCTTTAGTTTGCGCAACAGGTACGTCGTCTTGGCTTGAAGCCGGAACGTCATCCGATACAGGGGTTGATGTAGGGGTGGTCACTTGTGTGGTGGCACTGGTATCGATTTTTGGTTGGTTGTATGCAGTGTTCCATTCTTGAAACAATAAATACGACACAAGCAATAAACCGATAAATAAAAACGTGCGTTGTGATTCCATAACAGCTCTTATTTCTCGTGTTGGTGTTTAACTTCGGTTGATTTATCAGGCACGGGATCATCCCCACCTGCGCTTAAAGGGTGACATTTTAATATGCGTTTAACCGCTAACCAACTCCCTTTTAGCATTCCATGACAATTAATTGCCTCAATTGCATAACGTGAGCAGGTTGGGTTAAAGCGACAGTGTGGGCCCAATAATGGACTGATAAAGCGCTGATAACCTTTAATTACAGTAATTAACGCCATTTTTGGTATGGCGATAATAGGTCGGTACCAAGACTTAAGCGCTTTATATGTCATTGCCACATTAACTATGTTCAAAAGGTGAGCTAAAGATACCCTAATTACAGGACCAAAGCTATGAACTGGAAGTATTATCGCGCTTTTGCTGTTTATTAGCAGGCGATTTATTAGGTTTGGCATTTTTAGCTGGCCGCTTTTTAAACGGTTTAGGTTTTGGTGCGCCAGGCTTGCAGCGTTCGTTTATTTTTCGCCACAGTTTATTCAATTGCTTTGTGAGCTCTTCATTACTTTGTTCGGCGATGCCATCTTTTACCATCAAAACGATATCGATGTTATCAAGCTTGTGTTGGTTTAAACGAAAACTTTCGCGAGCAAGTCGTTTAATTCTGTTGCGTTGACACGCAAGCTTACAGCGTTTTTTGGCGACAGTAAGTCCTAGACGAGGGCGTCCAACTTCATTGGGCTTTGCGAGTAAAGTAAAGAAGGGGGTTGCTGCGCGAGCAGGCTCTTGAAATATTCTGGAGTAATGCGAGGGAGTTAACAGACGTAACTCCCTGCCAAAGCTAAAGCTTTCCACTAAGTATTAAGCAGAAAGTACTTTACGGCCTTTAGCACGACGACGTGCTAGTACTTTACGGCCATTTGCAGTTGCCATGCGAGCACGGAAACCGTGAGTACGTTTGCGCTTTAATACGCTAGGTTGAAAAGTTCTTTTCATAACAATTCCATCCGATCGGTTAAGTTTAAAACATCCTATGCAGGTCGCGATCCTGGCACAGGTGCCATTGCGAGCGCGAGATAGTAATGCCGACAGGCCCTAAAGTCAATCATAATCTTACTTTGCTGGTGGATTTTTACACATCAGACAAAATTAAGCCTGTCAGTTAGGGTTGCGGCTATTATATAGCAAGATCTTTCCAACGACCTAATAGATCATGATCGATCTGATCTAATTGAAGTTTTCCACAGGGTGTGTGTGAAATTAGGCAACAAGCTCTGGAAAACTAAAATAGATCATAAAATAATAATGAGATCTTGCTGGTTTTTTGCTATGATCTACTTCTTGGATCTAAAATAAAATAATACATAAAACAATATGTTATGAAATATCGTGAGCGAGATCCTCTTTTTTGAAAAAGTCAATATTGATGTTGTGGATAAGATCACTTCATAATACTCGGCTTCCACGAATAATTTAATGATAATAAACAATAATTCCTGTATATTTTTACACCTTTTTGGTGTCCGGGAATATTAACTGCATTTGGAGTTCAGCGTGTATCTGTCGGTTTGGCAAAGTTGTTTATATGTATTGCAAGATGAATTGCCATCTCAGCAATTTAGTATGTGGGTAAGACCACTACAAGCAGAAAGTACCGAAGATACCTTAACGATTTATGCACCAAATCGCTTTGTATTGGATTGGGTTCGAGAAAAATACCTAAATCGCATCAATGAGTTGTTGATCGAAATTTGTGGAAATGAAGCGCCTGAGTTGCGCTTTGATGTTGGTAGTAAGCCGATCATGGGTGGAGTATCTGTAGAAGATAAACAACCTTCTGCCAACGCTGCATCTAGCGGATCGGAACTGGCTCCTTCCGCACCAATCGCTTCATCTAACACCCAAAAAGTAGAGCCTGCACCAAAGTCGGCATATAAGCCAAACATTAAAGAAAACTACACTTTCGATAATTTTGTTGAGGGTAAATCAAACCAACTCGCAAAAGCTGCTGCGACACAGGTTGCTGATAACCCCGGTTCTGCTTTTAATCCTGTCTTCATTTATGGTGGTACGGGCCTTGGTAAAACACACCTCTTACATGCGGTAGGCAACGGTATCTTAGACAAAAAACCGGATGCAAAAATCGTTTATATGCATTCTGAACGTTTTGTACAAGATATGGTTAAGGCGCTACAAAATAATGCAATAGAAGAGTTCAAACGTTATTACCGTAGTGTTGATGCACTCATGATTGATGATATTCAATTCTTTGCTAATAAAGAGCGCTCACAAGAAGAGTTTTTTCATACTTTCAATGCGTTATTAGAAGGCAATCAACAGATTATCTTAACTTCGGATCGTTACCCAAAAGAAATTGAAGGCGTTGAAGACAGACTGAAATCGCGCTTTGGTTGGGGCTTAACTATTGCGATTGAGCCGCCTGAGTTAGAAACGCGAGTGGCTATTCTTATGAAAAAGGCTCAGCAAAGTAATATTTCACTCCCTCACGAGGTAGCATTTTTTATTGCCAAAAAACTGCGTTCAAACGTGCGTGAGTTAGAAGGGGCATTAAACCGTGTGATCGCCAATGCGAACTTTACGGGCCGCCCAATCTCAATTGATTTTGTAAAAGAAGCCCTGCGCGACTTGCTTGCATTACAAGACAAGTTAGTAACGATAGATAACATTCAACGTACGGTTGCAGAGTACTATCGTATTCGTGTTTCGGATTTATTGTCTAAACGTCGTAGTCGATCGGTGGCGAGGCCACGTCAAGTCGCAATGGCTTTATCTAAAGAATTAACCAACCATAGCTTGCCGGAAATCGGCGATGCATTTGGTGGCAGAGACCATACCACGGTCTTACATGCATGTCGTAAAGTGAAGGCACTTCGTGACGAATCTCATGAAGTAAAAGAAGATTATCAAAACCTGATCAGAACATTGTCATCTTAAGGGCTGTTTAAGTTATGCAAATTACCATTTCAAGAGAGCAATTTTTAAAGCCACTCATGCAGGTTTCGGGTGCTATCGAAAGAAAGCATACGTTACCGATATTATCTAATGTCTTGCTAGAGATTAAAGATGGCACTTTGGCAATGACGGGGACCGACCTTGAAATAGAGTTGGTCGCGACTGTGCAATTAGAACAACCTTGTGGTGACGCTAAAGTGACGTTACCCGCTAAGAAGCTACTCGATATTTGTAAAAGCTTGCCCGATGGTAGTGAATTAAAACTGGAAAGCCAAGAGCATCAGTTATTGTTGACCAGCGGTAAAAGTCGATTTTCATTAACGACACTTGCTGCGGAAGATTTCCCTAATCTTGAGCAGTGGGATGGTGAAATAGAGTTTCAGTGTACTCGCTTAGAGTTACGTAAACTGTTAGAAAGTACCCACTTTTCAATGGCTAACCAAGATGTACGTTATTATCTAAATGGTATGTCGTTTGAAGTGGATGGCAATGAAATTAAAACGGTTGCCACAGATGGTCACCGCTTGGCTATTGCGCAAAAAACCTTATCGAGCTCCGTGAATACACAACGTCAGTTGATCATTCCACGTAAAGGTGTGCAAGAAATCATGCGTCTGCTAGCAGCAGATGATGAAAATGTGACAATTCAATTTGGTGCCAATCATGTTCGTTTGATTGATGCTGAATTCACATTTACCAGTAAATTGGTGGATGGCCGCTTCCCAGACTATCGTCGTGTATTGCCACGCGGTGGTGATAAATTGGTTCATGCAAATCGTGAGTGGTTACGCAGTGCATTTCAACGTGTATCCATTTTATCAAATGAAAAGTTTCGTGGTGTACGTCTCAATTTATCAAATGGTGTGCTGAAGATCAGTGCTAATAACCCAGAGCAAGAGCAAGCCGAAGAAGTTGTGGAAGTAGGCTATCAGGGAGATGATTTGGAGATCGGCTTTAACGTCTCATATGTTTTAGATGTATTGAATACATTGAGAACTGAAGATGTGCAATTTACTTTGCTTGATTCGAACAGCAGTGCCTTAATTGAGGGGGTTGGTGATGAAGAGGCAACTTATGTTGTGATGCCAATGCGTTTATAATATGAGCTTGACGCATCTTAGCCTCGGTGATTTTCGAAACATTGAGGCGCTATCATTTGAACCTAGCCCCGACATAAATATTATCTACGGGGCAAATGGCAGCGGTAAAACCTCTTTACTTGAGGCCATTTATTTTCTCTCCCATGGTAAATCTTTCCGCACCAACAAGCACAAAATATTGATCCGCCATGAGCAGCCTCGTTGTATTGTTCATGCTAAAAAACAAATACATAACTTGTCTATACCTGTTGGTATAAGTAAGGATAATGCGGGAGAAACCAAGCTTAAGATTCAGGGTCAGTCAAGTCGGAAAATGTCAGAATTGGCTCAACTTATTCCTGTGCAAGTTATTACGCCGGAGAGCTATGAGCTATTTTTTGGTGGGCCAAAAGAGCGTCGGAAGTTTCTTGATTTGGGCGTGTTCCACGTGGAACATGCCTTCTTTAACGCTTGGCGTAATTTTAATAAAATTCTTAAGCAACGCAACGCGCTACTGAAATCTAGACCATCAAACTACGCTGAGCAGATCAAATATTGGGACAAAGAATATGTTCGCCTTGCTGAAGAAATAAATATACACAGAAAGGCTTATATAAGTAGGTTTGAGGCGCTATTTTTTGATAAAATAGTCTGTCAAATACCCATATTTTCTGGGTTAGAATTACGATATGATGCTGGGTGGAAAGATTGTCTAGCGTCACAATTAGAGCAACAATTTGAACGCGATGTAAAGCTTGGCTATACAAGTAAAGGGCCTCACAAGGCTGACCTTAGCTTTTATAGTGAAGGGCATGGCGTAGAAAATATTTTGTCTCGTGGCCAACTAAAATTACTTTTATATGCACTCAAAGTAGCGCAGAATAGTTTGATTGAGTCAGAGACAGATAAGCAGTCAATACTGCTTATAGATGACTTACCTTCAGAGTTAGGTGAAGAGACAATGCAGAGTGTTTCTGCTTTATTAGCCCTATGTCAGTCACAACTGTTCATTACGGCTATCACCGCTGAAAGTATTTCTGCTGTTGTGGAACCCATGCAAAGAAGTTGCAGTATGTTCCACGTGAAACATGGCAGCTTAATAACAAAATAATTGGAAGAAACCATGTCTGAAAATTACGATTCGTCCAGTATTAAAGTACTGAAAGGATTGGATGCGGTAAGAAAGCGTCCAGGAATGTATATAGGGGATACTGATGATGGGACAGGTCTACATCATATGGTATTCGAGGTTGTAGATAACTCAATCGACGAAGCGCTGGCTGGCTACTGTGATGATATTTTTGTCACTATCCATACGGACGGGTCAGTATCTGTTCGTGACAATGGTCGAGGAATTCCTACTTCAATTCATGAAGAGGAAGGCGTTTCAGCCGCTGAAGTTATTATGACCGTTCTACACGCGGGTGGTAAGTTTGACGATAACTCCTATAAAGTATCAGGTGGTCTGCACGGTGTAGGTGTATCTGTTGTAAACGCACTTTCTGAAAAACTACAATTAACAATTCGCCGTGAAGGCAAAGTGCACCAACAAAAATATTCCATGGGTGTGCCGGATGCACCGTTGGAAGTAATTGGCGAGTCTGATACGACTGGTACAGAACTACGTTTCTGGCCAAGTAGCGAAACCTTCTCAGACATAAATTTTCACTACGATATTCTAGCTAAGCGTTTACGCGAACTATCATTTTTGAACTCTGGTGTAAGTATCATTCTTAGCGATGAGCGAGAAGAGAATAAGCAAGACCACTTCAAATATGAAGGTGGTATTCGTGCGTTTGTTGAATATTTAAATCGTAAGAAAACACCAGTTCACCCAAGCGTGTTCCACTTTACCTCAGAGCGTGAAGATGGCATTAGTGTTGAAGTCTCTATGCAATGGAACGATGGTTTCCAAGAAAACATCTATTGTTTTACCAACAATATTCCTCAGCGTGATGGTGGTACACACTTAGCCGGTTTCCGTGCTGCATTGACGAGAACCCTAAACACTTTCATGGAAAAAGAAGGCTATAATAAAAAAGCAAAAACCACTAGCAATGCAACCGGTGATGACGCTCGTGAAGGTCTAACAGCGGTTGTGAGTGTGAAAGTGCCGGATCCTAAGTTCTCTTCGCAAACGAAAGATAAGCTAGTTTCAAGTGAAGTGAAATCGGCAGTAGAACAGGCTATGGCTGAGAAGCTTAGCGAGTTCCTACTAGAGCATCCAACTGATGCGAAAACGGTAGTTGGAAAAATTATTGATGCAGCCCGTGCGCGCGAAGCGGCTCGAAAGGCCCGTGAAATGACGCGTCGTAAAGGTGCAATGGACTTAGCCGGTCTACCGGGTAAACTTGCCGATTGCCAAGAGCGTGACCCAGCACTTTCTGAACTATATATAGTGGAGGGTGACTCTGCGGGTGGTTCTGCAAAGCAGGGCCGTAACCGTAAGAACCAAGCCATTTTGCCTTTGAAAGGTAAAATCTTAAACGTAGAGAAAGCGCGCTTTGACAAAATGCTTTCTTCTCAGGAAGTGGCAACGCTTATTACCGCATTAGGTTGTGGTATCGGTCGTGATGAATACGACCCTGAAAAGCTGCGCTATCACCGCATCATTATCATGACCGATGCAGACGTCGACGGCTCGCACATTCGTACCTTGCTGTTGACTTTCTTCTATCGTCAAATGCCAGAAATCATTGAGCGTGGCTATGTTTATATTGCTCAGCCGCCACTGTATAAAGTGAAGAAGGGCAAGCAAGAACAATACATCAAAGATGATGCGGCATTGACTGTATATCTAACGTCGCTCGCGCTAAATGGCGCGGCACTTTACCCAAGCGAAGGTGCTACTGCAATTGAGGGTGAAGCGTTGGAAGAGATAGTTAATGACTATCAAAATACGGTGAAAATCATAGAGCGCTTGAATCGCAAATATCCATCCTCTGTGACTAATCGTTTGATCTATCAACCAGAACTTACGGAAAGCGATTTAGTAGATCAAGCAAAAGTACAAAGCTGGACCGATGGTTTGATCAAAGACCTAATAGACTGGGATGAAGATGCAACCATTTTTAGCTCAGATGTTAGCTTTGATGATGAGCGCCACATGTATTACCCTGTGGTCAAAATTCGCCAACATGGAGTGGATAAAGCCTATACGCTTGACTATAACTTTATTACTTCAAAAGACTACATTCGCATTGCCCACACAGGCAAGCAGATTAGTAAGCTATTGGAAAAAGACGGTTATATCCAACGTGGCGAGAAAGTCTTCCCTGTCGACAACTTTGTTGATGGCCTAGAGTGGCTGATTGGAGAGTCAAAACGCGGCTTGTATACACAACGTTATAAAGGGTTGGGTGAGATGAACCCAGACCAATTGTGGGAAACCACAATGGATCCTGGTGCTCGTCGTATGTTGCGTGTAACCATTGAGGATGCAATCGCTGCAGACCAGTTATTTGCTACACTAATGGGCGATCAAGTTGAGCCACGTCGTGAGTTCATAGAAACTAACGCGTTGCGTGTGGTTAACCTAGACGTTTAATACAAATTGTGGGATCTCAGAATCCTTGCAAAAAATTCTCATACATTTGAAAATTTGTATCAGAATCCTTAAAAATTGGAAGGCTACCTGAATACTCAGGTAGCCTTTTTTATTGGCGTAATGATGACTTATAGAATCAGTGATTGTAAGTAAAGAGGTATCGTAGAACGATTAAGAACGTGCTGATTGGCAAGAATGTCGAGCTAAAAATTTTACTCAATATACCTATTTAAGTGTAAGTAAAAACATAAGGAACAGTATGCGTGCAATATTTGGGTTAAGTCTTAATAATTTTATAAACATTAGCTGCTTATTTGGCTGTGCAGTTGCATATGCAAATGAAGCAGAAGTGTTTTCTGTCGATATTAATGCTCAGTATACAGGAGCTTCGACTATGGTTGTTACAGACTCAGTTGTGAAGGTGTTCTACGAAACATTTGATACAGACTTTAAACATGCAGAGGTTTACAGTGCTGCTCTTTTGGATAGTGAGCCGAGACCGCGACTAAAAAAGCTTAATCTTGCCAAAAAATATAACCTAATCGCTCGTCCATCGCTTGTGTCAAACAAGTATTTATACATCGTCGTATCACAGAAATACTGGGGTAAAAATGGCTCGGTATTGCGAGTAAACCTCGAGAGTAACGTCGTCGAGAAAGTGCTCATGCCTAGAGGTGTAAGTGTTGGTTCACTATTGAGATTTAAAGGCCTAACCGATAGTAAAGTATTCGCGACTTATCGAGCAGGGAAAAGTAATATATTTATTGCACACAGTGATGATGGTTTAAACTTTGCTAATGAACAAAGTGTTGCTATAGGCACGATGCCGGATATTTCGGCTTTTGGAAATGGTAGTTTGATTTCGGCGTATCAGGCTGGACCGGATTTACGTAACATGAAGGTGTACTTTTCTA
The DNA here is from genome assembly GCF_021654245.1 of Pseudoalteromonas sp. MMG022. Taxonomy (NCBI): domain Bacteria; kingdom Pseudomonadati; phylum Pseudomonadota; class Gammaproteobacteria; order Alteromonadales; family Pseudoalteromonadaceae; genus Pseudoalteromonas; species Pseudoalteromonas sp. MMG022. The sequence goes on from NZ_JAKFZQ010000026.1 coordinate 34,268, forward strand.
TCCAAGAAAAAGGGGGGACTACCTCTAAGCCTAAGCGAATTGCAGAACACAAAAATATTCACGATGCGTTTATGCTACGCAGAAGTGATGGCAATGTGGATGTGTACTTTGTCAAACAAGCTGAAAGCGAAGAACGGCTTATCCTATCAAGAAGGTGCATAAATCACACTGGCAGCTTAGGAATTGAAGAGGTGCTGCTCGATAGCAAAAAATACAATGTAGCTAAACCAAGTGCCCAAATGTTCAATCACAATGAGGTCATTGTTTCATTTATTAACCAAACAGGTCCAGCAAGTTCAAGCCTACATTATATGAAACTAGATAGTGAGGCTGCAGCTTGTGGAGTGACCCATAAGTAGAAGGGACGTCTTAGAATTCTCTGTGTTCTAAGATGCATGCCGCCTTAGTGATAAGCGCACCTCGTAGCGAAGTTCAATACACTTTGACCGAGAGCCGGTTGTAGCTCGTACCCCATTTTCACAAAGAAGATAAAGCGAATCGGGTGTTACTCCATTAAAAGTGGAGTTTTTAACGGTATTTTTTGCATTTTAACGTTTAAAACGAGGCGCTGCTCGCGGTATACTGAGCACAATTTTCAATCATTAATCCTTGTCAGTGAGTAGATTATTACCACATGTCTCAAGGGCTATACAGATCCTAATTATAACTAAGCCAACTATGCAAAAATATGACGTAAAAACCTTTCAAGGGTTGATCCTGGCTTTACAGGACTATTGGGCACAGCAAGGCTGTGTAATTGCGCAACCTCTAGATATGGAAGTTGGTGCGGGTACATTCCACCCTATGACTTTTCTAAAGTCGATTGGACCAGAGCCAATGTCGAGCGCGTATGTTCAACCTTGTCGCCGTCCAACAGATGGTCGCTACGGTGAAAACCCAAACCGCTTGCAACATTACTACCAGTTTCAAGTGGTTCTTAAACCATCTCCAGATAACATCCAGGAACTTTACTTAGGTTCATTAGCAGCCATGGGCATTGATACGTTGACCCATGAAGTACGCTTCGTTGAAGATAACTGGGAGTCACCTACATTGGGTGCGTGGGGTCTTGGCTGGGAAGTTTGGCTAAATGGTATGGAGGTGACTCAGTTCACCTACTTCCAACAGGTTGGTGGTCTCGAATGTGCGCCAGTAACCGGTGAAATCACTTATGGTCTAGAGCGTCTGGCCATGTATATACAAGGTGTGGACAGCATCTATGACTTAGTTTGGACTGACGGACCTATGGGTAAAGTAACCTATGGTGACGTGTTCCATCAAAATGAAGTTGAGCAGTCAACATACAACTTTGAACACGCTGATGTTGATGCGCTATTTGCACAATTCGATCAGTGTGAAAAAGAAAGTCAAAAGCTAATCGAAGCTGGCTTACCATTACCAGCCTATGAGCAAGTAATGAAGGCATCTCATGCGTTTAACTTATTGGATGCGCGTCATGCAATTTCAGTGACAGAACGCCAGCGTTACATTCTGCGTGTACGTGCGTTATCTAAAGCTTGTGCACAGGCTTACTATGACGCTCGTGAAGCACTTGGTTTCCCGCTTTGTAAGGATTAAGCATGTTGACTGAAAATCTATTAGTAGAAATTGGTACTGAAGAGTTACCACCGAAAGCCTTACGTAAGCTTGCTGAGGCATTTAGTGACAATATGGCAGCTGAGCTTCAGGCACTTGAGCTTAGCTACCAAGCGATTAATTGGTATGCGTCACCGCGTCGTTTGGGCTTAACTGTCAGCGCACTAGAGACACAGCAACAAGACAAGGTTGTTGAAAAGCGCGGTCCTGCGGTAGCAGCGGCGTTTGACGCAGACGGTAATCCAACGAAAGCCGCTCAAGGTTGGGCTCGAGGCTGTGGCATTGATGTGAGCGATGCTCAAACCTTAGAAACAGACAAAGGCGCATGGCTACTGCACCGTGCAACCGTAAAAGGGCAAGAAGCAATTGAGCTGCTTGCTGATGTGATCAATAAAGCCTTAGCTAAACTACCAATTCCTAAACCGATGCGTTGGGGCGTGAACAAGACGCAGTTTATCCGTCCTGTTCATACGGTAGCCGCGCTATTGGGCGGTACGCAAGTACAAGGTGAAGTACTTGGCAAGCAGATCAGTAATGAGCTGCAAGGCCACCGCTTTCATCATCCAGAGCGTGTCACAGTGAACCACGCAGATGACGTGTTTGATATACTCAAGGGCGCTTATGTTGTTGCTGACTATCAAACCCGTAAGGACATGATCCGCGCGCAAATTGAAGCGGCAGCTGAGGCGGTAAATGCCAAAGTAGCCATGGATGAAGACTTGCTTGAAGAAGTAACTTCATTGGTAGAATGGCCAGTGACTTTAACAGCCTCTTTCGAAGAAGTATTTTTGGATGTGCCGGCTGAAGCGCTGATCTACACCATGAAGGATGACCAAAAGTACTTCCCGCTGTTAGACAACGATGGCAAGCTGATCAACAAGTTCTTGTTTGTGTCGAACATTGAAAGTAAAGACCCAAGCGTGGTTATTTCTGGCAATGAAAAAGTGGTGCGTCCTCGTCTGGCAGATGCGCAATTCTTCTTTGAAACCGATAAAAAGAAAACCCTAGAAAGCCGCTTGACGTCACTGAACTCGGTATTGTTCCAAAAGCAACTGGGTACATTGAAAGACAAGTCGGAGCGTATTTCTGCACTGGCGGGCTTTATCGCTGAGCAGGTTGGTGCTGATAAAGCACTAGCTGAACGCGCTGGCTTGTTAAGCAAGACGGATCTCATGACTGAAATGGTTATGGAGTTTACCGACGTACAGGGTGTAATGGGCATGCATTACGCACGTATTGATGGTGAGGCAGAAGAAGTGGCGCTGGCACAGAATGAACAGTACATGCCACGCTTTGCAGGTGACAGCTTGCCTTCAAATCCAATCAGCTACGCAGTGGCATTGGCTGATAAGTTTGACACTTTGGTAGGCATCTTCGGCATCGGTCAAGCACCAAAAGGGGATAAAGACCCATTTGCGTTACGACGTGCAGCAATTGGCGCATTACGCATCATGGTAGAAAAAGAGCTACCACTCGATATCAATAATATCGTTGCTAAGGCACAGCAGTTGTTTGGTGACAAGCTGAGCAACGGTAATGTGGCTGAAGAAGTACTTGAATTTATGCTAGGCCGTTTCCGTGCTTGGTATCAGGATGAAGGTATCAGTGTCGATGTGATCCAAGCGGTATTGGTGAGACGTCCAACTGCGCCGGTTGATTTTGACCGTCGTGTTAAAGCAGTGAGCCACTTCCGTACACTTGCTGAGGCGGATGCACTGGCTGCGGCAAATAAGCGTGTAAACAACATTCTTGCTAAGAATAATGTGACGAGCGATGCGCAAGTGAACCCAGCGTTACTCACCGAAGCGAGCGAAAAAGTACTGGCTGAACAAGTCGCTGAGCTAAGTGTTGAATTGACCCCGATTTATGAACAGGGTGATTACCAACAAGCACTGACTCGTTTAGCAAGTTTACGTGAAGCGGTAGATGACTTTTTTGATAACGTTATGGTAATGGCGGACGATGAAGCGGTGAAACTAAACCGTCTGGCGCTATTGAGCCAATTAAGCCGTTTATTCTTAAATACGGCGGATATCTCGGTATTGCAAAACTAATCTAAAAAGTAGTTACAAAAAAGCCAGCGTTAGTGCTGGCTTTTTCGTTTAACTCAGTAATAAAGTAAGATTAGTTAGCTAAGAGTAAGCGAGTATTCACTCTATAAACATTAATATCTTGTGCACTAGAATTGGAGTAACTACATGAAAAAGCTCATTACGGCTGTGGCGGCGTTATTTTTATCAGCTTGTTCGAGCCAAATCAAAATACTTGATAGTATCACCACACTACCTTCTACAGGTGAAACGTTCGATCGTACTATGTACTTACGTGGTGATTTTACGCTTTGGGATGCAGAGCCTCATTATATTTTGCAGCAGCAAAGTGAGGGAATATACACAGTTAAAGCCAAGTTTATGACGCCGGGTAAAGTGTATGAATTTAAAATCGCAGACGAACAGTGGAGCCAAGGGTTTAACTGTGGCTACAAAGTGCAAGGGGCGTTGCAGCTCAATCAGCCTCAACTAGCTGACTGTAACACGGTATATAATTACTTTAGCTTTATGCCCAACAAAAAAGGTTGGTATGTCATCACTTTTGACTATAGCGATAGTCGATCACCAAAAGTAATGGTGAGTAGAGCGTAATAAGGAGTCTTGTCATTGAGTCAATTTAGAAAAGTTACCAATGGCAAGCAACACTTTACAGGCCCTTCTTAATTAAATACTGAAAAGGTGCTTGTACAACCTCTTTTGCAACCAAGGTATGGTCCATAAACTCACAAAAACTGGGAATGTCTCTGGTTGTTGAGGGGTCATCAGCAATGATCAATAGCGTCTCACCGTCATTCATTTTTCTTACCATACCACGGATCATCATGACAGGCTCTGGGCAGCGAAGGCCAATCGCGTCGAGGGTGTGATCAGGGTTTGAAAAGGGCATGATGTAACTCGCTTAACTATTGAATGTAAAATGAGCGTACTATTTTACCCACAGCGACTACACAAATAAACCTATGCCAATAAAAAGGTAAGAAAAAAGGCAAAGCGTATTACCACTTTACCTTTGTCACCAAGTTGAATTTGGTGAGTTGAGCGCGGCGAGCGCCAACTCAGGGGATGATTAATCTACGCGTTCAAATACGGTTGCGATACCCTGACCTAAACCAATACACATGGTTGCAAGGCCGTACTTCGCGCCTTTGTCTTCCATAATATGGATAAGTGAAGTACTGATACGCGCACCAGAACAGCCCAGTGGATGACCGAGTGCAATCGCACCACCGTTTAGGTTCACTTTTTCATCGGCAACTTCCAACAGACCTAAATCTTTTAGAACTGGCAGAGATTGAGCTGCAAAAGCTTCGTTCAATTCTGCTACATCAATATCTTCAATACCGATACCAGCTTGTTGCAGGGCCTTCTTACTCGCAGGTACTGGACCATAACCCATGATAGATGGATCGCAGCCCGCGACGGCCATTGACTTAATGCGGGCACGAATTGGTAGGCCGAGTTCTTTGGCTTTGCTTTCGCTCATAACCAGCATGGCAGACGCACCATCTGATAGCGCTGAAGATGTACCGGCAGTTACGGTGCCTGAAGCTGGGTTGAATACTGGGCGCAGTTGGCTTAGGCCTTCAACCGTTGTTTCAGGGCGGATAACTTCGTCATGCTCAACTAAAACAGGCACGCCGTTTTCGTCATGACCTTCCATCGGTAAGATTTCTTTGGCGAAACGGCCTTCTACCGTCGCGGCATGGGCACGTTGGTGTGAGCGATAAGCAAACTGATCTTGTTGCTCACGGCTGATACCGTGTAAGGTCGCTAAGTACTCTGCAGTTAAGCCCATTACGCCCGCAGCTTGTGCAATTGAAGTCGACAGGCCAGGGTGAAAGTCTACGCCATGTGTCATTGGCACATGACCCATATGTTCAACACCGCCAATAAGATATGTGTCACCAGCGCCGGTCATAATTGCGCGCGCTGCATCATGTAGTGCTTGCATAGAAGAACCACATAAACGGTTTACTGTGACCGCTGGGACCGAGTGAGGAATGCCAGCCAGTAACGCGGCGTTACGCGCTACGTTAAAGCCTTGCTCTAGCGTTTGTTGTACACATCCCCAATAAATATCATCGATAGACGCTGGGTCTACACTTGGATTGCGATCTAACAGCCCTTTCATTAAGTGAGCACTTAAATCTTCAGCACGGCGGTGTTTAAACACACCATTTTTAGAACGTCCCATAGGGGTACGAAGACAATCAACGATTACTGCTTGTTGCATTACAGACATGTTACTGGCCCTCCACAGAATAGAACACTTTACCTTCGCTTGCCCATGCGCGGGTTTGCTCAGATACTTGATAAATCGCGCCTAAGTGAGCGTATTTATCAGCCATCGCGACAAAGTTGGCTAGGCCAATCTGGTCTAAGTAGCGGAATGCGCCACCTCTAAATGGTGGGAAACCAATCCCGTAAATGAGTGCCATGTCTGCTTCTTGTGCAGAGGCAACGATACCTTCTTGTAAACAAAGTAGTACTTCGTTCAACATGGGCACCATACAACGTTCAATAATGGTTTGTTTGTCAAACTCGCTATGCGGTTCACAAATAGAGCTCAACAACTCAACAGAAGTTGCGTCTTTGGACTTTTTCAGACGACCTTTGCGATCTGGTGCGTACTGATAGAAGCCAAGCTTGTTCTTTTGGCCATAACGTTCAGCATTGGCAAGTACCGCTACTGGGTCTTTTTCTTGGCGAGCCATACGTTCAGGGAAACCATCGGCCATTACACCGGTACAGTGATTGGCCGTATCAATACCTACAACGTCAAGTAGGTAAGCCGGTCCCATCGGCCAGCCGAATACGTTTTCCATCACTTTATCAATCACAGTGAAGTCAGCGCCCTCTACAACAAGCTTGCTAAAGCCTGCGAAGTAAGGGAAGAGTACGCGGTTAACAAAGAAGCCTGGGCAGTCATTTACAACGATAGGAGATTTGCCTAGCTTTAATGCGTAATCAACCACGGCATTGATGGTCGCGTCAGAAGTTTTCTCGCCACGGATGATCTCTACCAATGGCATTTTTGGCACTGGATTGAAAAAGTGCATGCCACAGAAGTTTTCAGGGTGTTTAAGTGCAGAAGCTAGTTCATCAATACGGATGGTAGAGGTGTTTGAAGTCAGTACCGTACCTTCAGGTAGCTGCGCTTCAAGAGCCGATAGCACCGCTTGTTTTACTTTTGGATTCTCAACAACCGCTTCAACCACAATGTCTGCACTGTTTAAGTCACGCTCTTCAAGCGTTGGCTTAACTTTGCCTAGTGTGGAAACCATTTTTTCCATACTCATGTGGCCGCGTTGTACTTTCTTGCCTAAAATCGTTGCTGCTTCATTCATGCCTAAATCAAGCGCTGCTTGATTAATATCTTTCATGATAATTGGCGTGCCTTTGTAGGCTGATTGGTAAGCTATACCACCGCCCATGATGCCAGCACCCAAAACCGCAGCTTGTTTGATTTCAAGCGATGAAGCTTTTGCTTGTTTCTTAGCGACACCTTTGATGTATTGATCCGCAAGGAAAATACCTGTTTGTGCGGCTGCTTCATTAGTTTTAGCTAGTTTTGCAAAGTTTGCGTTCTCGATGGCCATCGCTTCTGCACGCGTACAGTTAGCGGCCGCCTTGATGGTTTTTACAGCCATCAATGGAGCAGGGTAATGACCTTTAGTTTGACCCAGTACCATGCCTTCTGCCATCGCAAAGCTCATACCTTGTTCAGTACGATTCATTTTCAGTGGCTCAAGCTTCACCTGACGCTTGGCACGCCAGTCTAGTTTACCTGCCACGGCTTGTTCCAATACGCTGATGGCTGCATCCAGTAGCTTTTCTGGTGCGACAACACCATCTACTGCACCTACTTTCAATGCATCATCCGGGCGATTTTCTTTACCTGTGGTGATCCAAGTCATCGCATTATCAGCGCCGATTAAGCGAGGTAAGCGTACGGTACCACCAAAGCCCGGCATAATACCCAGTTTTACTTCTGGAAGACCGATTTTGGCACTGGTACTTGCTAAACGGAAGTCTGTTGCCAGTAGCCATTCACAGCCACCGCCCAGTGCTAAACCGTGAATTGCTGAAGCTGTTGGAAATGGTAGGTCTTCGATGGCATCAAATACATCGGTTGCATCTTTGATCCAGCCAACAAGTTCTTCTTCTGGGCGTTGGAATGTAGGTAAAAACTCAAAAATGTCGGCACCAATAATAAAGTGGTCTTTATCACTGGTAAATACCATCGCGTCGATATCGCCGCGTTGGCTTAATTCTTGGAATGCTTTTGCGCATTCTTGCAGGGTTTGCTGAGAAAGTTTGTTAACAGAGCCTGAGGCACAAAACTTAAACTCAGCGATCTTGCCTTTGCAAAAATCAACAACAAAGGACTCGCTTTTATATAACATGCTTGTTCTCCCGTGTAATTACACTGGTACGATGAGTTGCTATTTCACCCAGTTTGGCCGCTTTAAATGAAAAATGCAATGAAAAATTTACTCAGCGTTTACCCACGCCTTAAAAAGCGTAAGCTTTGGTGATATGGTTGCTAAGTCTCTTTTTATGAACTTACAGCCTAGTCGTCTTTAGCGATTTTGCTTAGTAGGTTGGATTGTTGGATAACAGAAGTTCGTTGTTGTTGTCTGGCGCGTTTCAAAGACAATTATTTGTGAAGGTCGATATGAACTCATGGATCTCAAGAATCGCTGCTACTTCTCTTGCAGTTTCAAGCTGGTTTTCATTAGCAAGCAGCGATCATGAAGCATTTAAGGAAGCGGAGAGGATTGCTTGGTCGGGCAACTACAGTGCATTTAGTCAAGCTATCAGTGAGCTAGAGCACCCGCTTAAACCTTACGTAGAAATGGCGTTTTATAAGCGTCATCCACGGCTTGATCGTCAACAGCAGATAGCGCACTTTCTTACTGTGTATGACAGTACGCCATTGGAGTGGCCAGTGCGCGAAAGCTGGCTGCAATACCTCAAGCGCAGAGGTAAAAAGGCACTCTTTATTGAATATTACAAAGACACCGCTGATGCCGAACTCAAATGTGCTTACTTACAGTATCAACTTGAGTTGGGTGCGCCTAAAAAAGCAATATTGGAGCAAGTCAAAGAGCTATGGGTGGTGGGCAAATCACAACCTAGGGCATGTAATAGCATTTTTAATACATGGCAACAGGCTGGGTATTTAAATTCAGAATTAGTGTGGCAACGCATCAGCGAAGCTGCGCAAGGTGGACAAGTATCTTTACTGAGATATTTAAAGACGCTATTGCCGAAGGATGAAGCTTATCTTGCTGATTTGTACACGACGGTTAGGCGAGACCCAAGCGCTGCCGCTGGTTTATATCGGTATAAAAATCGCAACAGCAAAGAAGCTGAAATTGCAGTATATGGTGTGCGTCGACTGATTTGGCGAGACCAAAAGCTTGCATTGCGTGCATGGGATAAACTACAAGGCATGTTTAAGTTCACTGAGCAGCAAAAGAATAGCGTGGCGTATCGCTTTGCCTTGGCTTTGGCCTCAAAAGGTCACCCAGAAGCAAAGTTTTGGCTCAACAAAGTACCGCCAGAGCTACAAGATAGTAAACTTCGCCAGTGGATGATGAGTAATATGCTCAAAGAACAGGATTGGTCTGGTATTGCGGCGTTGTTTACTGGCATGGAAAATCTCAGTCATGGACAAACTTATTGGCTGGCATATAGCTATGCACAACGCGGCGAGCAGGACAAAGCGAAGCAGTTATGGCAACGCATTGCTAAGGAGCGAGATTATTACGGCTTTTTGGCTGCGGGACGTTTAGGGTTGGATGTTTCATTAAATACCAAGTCGTTGAATGTACCTGAGAGTTTATTGGCGAAAGTGGCTCAGGCTCCTGGGTTCAAACGCGCGAAGGCTTTATATCAGCTTGAGCGCTATACCTCAGCACGCCGTGAATGGAACTATTTGACTAATACTTCCAGTGAGGCTGAAAAACTGGCAGCTTCAATTTTGGCATCAGAACTGGATTGGTATGACAGCACCATTTATACACTGGCGCAGATTAAGGCTTGGGACTACGTTGAATTGCGTTTTCCGATGGCTTTTGAAGAACTGTTTAAACGTTACAGCGCACATAATCATGTTGATGTGGCATGGAGCATCGCCATTGCACGCAGAGAAAGTTCATTTGCGCCAGATGCACGCTCTCACGCTAATGCTTACGGTCTGATGCAGCTGTTACCGAGCACCGCACGTTACGTTAGTAAAAAGCGGGTGTCGAAGAGAAATTTAGTTCACCCTGCGACCAATATAAAAATGGGTACCGATTATTTAGAGTATTTGAAGAAGAAAAATGACGGCAATGAAATGTTGGCAACAGCCTCCTATAATGCGGGCTATCATCGGATTAAAAAATGGCTGCCCAAGGATGCGATGCCTGCCGAATTGTGGATAGAGCTTATCCCATACAGAGAGACCCGAGAATATGTGAAGAACGTATTTGCTTACAGGCAGGTTTACCATACAAGATTGGGTAGAAAGGGCAACGTTGTTGCGCCGCTTTTAGAGATGCAAATTGGTGGCTAGTTTACACTGTATTGGATAGTGAACAGGCCACAGGCTTGGATGCAGAGCAATCTGGCGACTTCGCTGGATTGCTTTTTCGAGCTTGTGTTAGACTCAATTTATCACAACAAACGAAACGGTTAACCATGGAACAATTAGCACAATATTACGCCGAACATATTGCAACCTTGCAACAGCGCACAAAAACCATTATTGAGCGAGAAGGACTAGAGGGATTGGTGATCCACTCAGGTCAGGCGAAGCGACAATTCTTAGATGACATGTATTATCCATTTAAGGTCAATCCGCAGTTTAAAGCCTGGTTACCCGTGATTGATAACCCTCACTGCTGGTTAGTTGTGAATGGTCTGGATAAGCCAAAGCTAGTGTTCTACCGTCCCGTTGATTTTTGGCACAAGGTGCCTGATGAGCCGAATGATTTTTGGGCCGATTACTTTGATATTGAGTTATTGGTTCAACCTGATCAAGTTGAAAAGTTCTTGCCTTATGATAAGGCCAACTTTGCTTATATAGGTGAGTATTTAGAAGTTGCGCAGGCGCTTGGCTTTTCTATCGTCAACCCTGAAGCGGTGATGAACTATCTACATTATCACCGTGCTTACAAAACACAGTATGAATTGAGCTGTTTGCGTGAAGCAAACCGTTTAGCGGTACTAGGCCACAAAGCTGCACGAGATACGTTTTATGCAGGGGGTTCTGAGTATGCTATTCAGCAGGCGTATTTAAATGCCACACAGCATATGGAAAATGACACGCCATATGGCAACATTGTCGCCCTCAATGAAAACTGTGCCATCTTGCACTACACACACTTTGAACGCGAAGCACCAAAACAACATCGTTCATTTTTGATTGATGCGGGTGCAAACTTTCATGGCTATGCGTCGGATATTACGCGTACTTACGACTTTGCAAAGCAGGGCGAATTTGCTGAGTTGCTGAGTGTGATGAATGATCATCAAATTCAGCTCGGTAAAATGCTGAGTCCAGGCAAGCTATATGGAGAGCTACACATTGCATGTCATGACCGAGTGGCACAAGTTTTGGCTGACTTTGATATTGTGAAGTTACCCGCACAAGACATCGTGGCGAAGGGGATTACATCCACCTTCTTCCCGCATGGATTGGGTCATCACCTTGGTTTACAAGTGCATGATATGGGCGGCTTCATGGCGGATGAAGCGGGTACACATCAGGCGCCACCTGAGGGGCATCCATTCTTGCGGTGTACACGTAAGATCGAAGCGAAGCAAGTGTTCACTATCGAGCCTGGTCTTTACTTTATTGAATCTCTGTTAGGTGATTTAGCGCAAACAGACAACAAACGTTACATCAACTGGGAGAAAGTTGAGCAGTTCAAACCATTTGGTGGTATTCGTATTGAAGATAACATCATTGTCCATGATGACAGGTTAGAAAATATGACGCGTGACTTAGACTTAGACTAATCACTCGGTGTATGATGAAAGGGAGCATTAGGCTCCTTTTTTGTTTGTAAGGCGTTAAATAATTTCATGTCTGAATACCATATTCCAAGCGGCTCTTTGAGTTATCATGAAGAAATAAAAAAAAGCACATTTATTGTGCACTTGGCCCATACTCCGAATATTGATGATGCTAAAGCTTTTATTAAGCAAATCAATGACGAATACCCAGATGCGCGACATAACTGTTGGGCGCATGTGGCAGGGCAACCTGGTGGCAGTCATGTTTACGGTTTCTCTGATGATGGTGAACCCAATGGTACGGCTGGCAAACCGATGCTGAATGTGTTGATTGGCTCTGGACTGGGTGAGATAACAGCGGTAACAACACGCTATTTTGGTGGTATAAAGCTGGGTACGGGCGGCTTAGTACGTGCTTATGGTGGTACGCTAAATAATGCATTGGCGCAATTACAAACCAGTTTAAAAATCCCTGCAGTCACCTTGATTGGGAGCTCGGACTATGCACTGCAAGGGGTGATAGAACAATACTTAAATACGCACTTTACGATATTATCGATGGATAAGCAGTACGGCGCAGCCATTGAGTGGCGTATTGATATTGATCGCCGCCAAGCACAACGGGCGAGCCAAGAAATTTTAGATTTAACGCACGGTGCAGTTGAGTTAACAATCAAAGCGTAAGACAATCCTTATTCTATAATTTTAAATCACTAAAAAAGCGAAACGCACCATGCAATTTCGTACCATAATAAAAATACTCGGCCAGCTGGTGGCTTTATTTAGCCTGACCATGGTGCCTCCAGCGCTGGTATCATTGATTTATAAAGACGGTGGTGGTGTACCATTCGTCTTGGCGTTTGTATTTAGCATTGTCATTGGACTAATTGCTTACTATCCAAACCGTAAAGAAAATGGTGACTTAAAAGCGCGTGAAGGCTTTTTGATCGTAGTCTTGTTCTGGTTGGTACTAGGATCGTTTGCATCAGTGCCACTCATTTTCCTTCAGTCTCCCAATTTATCATTGGCCGATGCGGTTTTTGAAGCATTCTCAGGGCTAACAACCACCGGTGCCACGGTGTTAACTGGGATAGAATACCTGCCTAAATCTGTGCTGTTTTATCGCCAGCAACTACAGTGGTTAGGTGGCATGGGTATCATCGTATTGGCGGTTGCGGTACTCCCGATGCTTGGTGTCGGTGGTATGCAGCTGTATCGCGCGGAAACGCCGGGGCCTGTGAAAGACTCTAAGATGACGCCACGAATAGCCGATACCGCAAAGCACTTATGGTATATCTATGTTTCGCTTACTATTGCCTGTACGATTGCTTATTGGATTGCTGGCATGGGTTGGTTTGATGCCATCTGCCACGCTTTTTCAACCATCGCAATTGGTGGCTTCTCGACCTATGATGCTTCAATTGGTCATTTTGACAGTCCTGCTATCAATTTTATTTGTGTATTTTTCTTATTGATTGCAGGTGTGAACTTCTCATTGCATTATGCTGCGGTGGCTAGTCGTAACGTGAGAGCCTATTTACGTGACCCAGAGTTTAAGGTGTTTTTGCTTATTCAGCTGGCCCTTGTGGTGATCTGCTTTGCGGTATTGTCATCAAATAAGGTCTATAGCAATGGTGATGAAACCTTGGATCAGGCGATGTTTCAGGCGGTTTCCATCAGTACTACCGCGGGATTTGCCACGGATAACTTTTCGGCGTGGCCACTTTTTTTACCAATTCTACTGATATTTTCCAGCTTCATTGGCGGATGTGCAGGGTCAACCGGTGGCGGTATGAAGGTTGTGCGGGTATTTTTGTTGTATCTACAAGGTGTTCGTGAGCTCAATCGACTTGTGCACCCACGGGCTATTTACTCTATAAAACTGGGACGTAAGGCCTTGCCTGATAAAGTCGTCGAAGCGGTTTGGGGCTTCTTTTCGGCCTATGCGTTAGTATTTGTGATCATCATGATTGCGCTGCTCGGCACGGGATTGGATAACATCACCGCATTTTCGGCAACGGCGGCGTGTTTGAACAATTTGGGCCCAGGCCTTGGTGATGTCGCTGCGCATTATGGTGATATCACAGATACCGCTAAATGGTTGCTTACCTTGGCAATGGTATTTGGTCGACTGGAGATATTTACTTTACTCGTGTTATTTACGCCGACGTTTTGGCGAGGCTAATTACCCACAATCATTTACGTGAACATAGCGGAACATTCGCCGCTATGTCACTGTCGCCATGACCCGATATGTTCTAAGCTTAAGCGATGTAATGTTGTACATATCAGTTAGGCCTAAGTCATGTATAAAAGCAAGTCCTCTTCTGGTGAGCAAAAAATAGAACTGATCTCTGTTGGTAATCTGGTGGATCTTGAAATTCTACTGGCTGCTAATTCCAAACGTGTTAAAACAGAGTTTATCGGGTATCTACCTGGGCAGTACTTAATCCTCAATTATCCCGGACAAAAGCAACTAGGTAAGATAACAGAGCATGTAAAAGAAGGCGCTTCGGTCATTGTGCGAGCTGTGGCTGACCATAGTGATGGACAAATCATTGCGTTTAAAACGGATATAAAAGCCGTCGCCTACACCCCTACAAAATTGATTTTTCTCTACCCTCCACAGGAAATTCAAAGTCATTGTTTGCGCCATCATGTGAGGATCCCCACACTGATACCAGCGACTTTGATGACCAGTCGTTCAACCTGTGATGGGGTGATCAAAGACATCTCGCCAACGGGTTTACAATTTAGTTTGCGGGGGGCAAAGGTTGATTTACCACTACACGATAAATCATGCCATGTGGTGATCTCTGGCAAGAGAAATGAGCCTATTCGTTTGCAAGGAGAGGTATGTAGTACCACTCATCATGATGAGCTGGCCATGGTTGGTATTAAATTGGTGTCACAAGAGCAAAAAATAGCCGCGCTGTTACAGGAGTATCTAATCGACCTGACAGCGCTGGATATGAGATAACCGGGTTAGACAAATAACGCACTGACCTGAAAGAGTTTTTCAACCACACTGATTTGGCGTTTATCAATTAAGAACATGATGACATGGTCACCCGAGAGTATGGTGGTGTCGTCATGGGCTATCAAAACTTCGTCGTTGCGCACAATTGCACCTATGGTAGTACCAACAGGTAGCCTGATTTCACCTATGGTTCGTCCAACAACTTTAGAGGTGGTTTCATCCCCATGAGCTACCGCTTCAATGGCCTCAGCGGCCCCTTTTCGCAATGAGTAAACATTAACAATGTCACCCCGGCGAACATGGGTCAATAATGCTGAAATAGTGGCCTGTTGGGGCGAGATGGCAATGTCAATTTCACCGCCTTGAACGAGGTCAACATAAGCACCGCGTTGAATCAGTACCATGGTCTTCTGTGCGCCCATGCGTTTGGCAAGCATGGCGGCCATAATGTTGGCTTCATCGTCGTTGGTAACAGCAATAAAGACATCGACTTGTTCGATGTGCTCTTCAGATAGCAGCTCTTGATCGGATGCATCACCACAGAAAACCACCGTATTATCCAGCATTTCCGATAGCTGTGACGCGCGCTGCTGGTTTCGCTCAATAAGTTTTACGCTATGATTACGCTCCAGTGAGCGTGCTAAACCCGCACCTATGTTGCCACCACCGGCAATCATAATTTTTTTGTATGAACGCTCAAGCTTTTGCAGTTCGTTCATGACAGCACGGATATGCTTCGTTGCAGCGATAAAGAAAATTTCGTCATCGGCTTCAATTACCGTTGTGCCCAGAGGCTTAATTGCTTTGCCTTGGCGGTAAATTGCTGCAACTCGGGTATCGACGTTAGGAATATGCTCTTTTAACGCTGATAAGGCATAGCCGACGAGTAAACCACCGTAGTAAGCCTTTACCGCAACCAAAGATAACATGCCCTCGGCAAATTGCAGAACCTGCAATGCGCCCGGGTAGTCAATCAAACGACGGATATACTTGGTAACGAGTTGTTCAGGCGCAATATAGTGATCAACAGGCAAGTCATCATTTTGGAACAACTTCTCTTTGTATTTCAGATATTGCTCTGAGCGAATACGCGCGATTTTGGTCGGGGTATTAAAAATACTATAAGCGACCTGACACGCGATCATATTTACTTCATCAGAGCTGGTAACCGCAATAATCATATCCGCATCTTCAGCGCCAGCTTGGCGCAACACATCGGGATGTGCGCTGTGACCCGTTACTCCTTGCAGGTCATACTTATCTTGTAGTTCACGTAGTCTGTCACCGTCAATATCTACCACGGTGATCTCATTTTGTTCACCTACTAAGTTTTCTGCAAGTGTGCCCCCGACTTGGCCGGCGCCTAAGATGATGATTTTCATAGTTATAGCTTATTGTCGTTTGGTTATTTTTGCATAATAGAAACCGTCACTCAGCCCAGGGAGTAACTGTAGCCCAGGCGTTGTTGGGGTATCGTCCTGATGTAGAGATTGATGCAAAGCATCGTCTGTGTTTTTTAAAAATGCGGCTACTTGGTCACAGTTTTCTTCTGGTAAAACTGAGCAGGTGGCATACAGCAGCGTGCCTCCAGGTTTTAGTAGTGGCCAGATATTCTCTAAGATCTGCTGTTGTAGCTGTGCTAGATCGGCAATATCGGTGTTGCGTCTGAGCCACTTGATATCGGGATGGCGACGGATGACACCCGTTGCAGAGCAGGGTACATCTAACAGAATACGATCATAGGGTTGCCCATCCCACCAATCATTTGGTGTAGATGCATCTGCATGTATGCAATGAGCGTGCAGGCCAAGGCGTTTTAGGTTTTCTTCCACCCGAAGTAGGCGTTCACTATCGGCATCTAGTGCGTCAACGTTAGCATCAGCTAACTCTAGTATGTGACACGTTTTGCCACCTGGTGCTGCGCATGCATCTAGAATGCGTTCGTTGTTTTGTGGGTTGAGAAGCCGAGCGGCGAGTTGCGCTGCGGCATCTTGCACCGAGCAGGCCCCCTCTCGAAATCCTGGAAGCAAATAAACATCACAGGGCTTATCCAACACGATGGCATCTTCAAAGCGAGGCTCAAGGCAATGGCTAATACCAGCCTCATCCAGCAGTTCGCTATATTCAGCAACACTGTAATGCGCTTGATTTACGCGCAACCACATCGGTGCTTGGTCTTGGTTGGCGGCTAGAATGTCTTGCCATTGATCAGGATAGGCTGCCTGCAACTTCTTCATAAACCAGCTAGGGTGATTATATTGACACACAGGGATACGGTTTGCGCTATCTTCTAATTCACTAAATTGGCGTTGGAAGGTGCGCAGTATCGCGTTTACGAGTCCTTTTAAGCCTGGCGCTCGCATACTTTGCAAAGCATTGACGGTTTCTGCGACCGCTGCGTGTTCCGGTGTACGCATGTATTGTAGTTGGTACATACCCACATAAAGCAAAAATTGATAAACCCGACGTTTACCTTTGAGAGGTTGGTCAAGCAATTGCTGGCAGTAATGCTCAAGTGTGGGTAAATAGCGCAGCACGCCGTAGCATATCTGCTGTAGTAATGCTTTGTCTTTCGGGTTTAGTTTACTTGCGGCATTAGGCAATACAGTACTTAAAGACTGACCTTTGTCGACCACTTGAAACAGTGTTTGTGCGGCCAACGCTCGTACATTTGTCATGAGTGGCCTACCTTTGAGCCGGGTGCAACCCAATCTGCTCGACCATTGAGGAAGTCTTGCGCTGACATAGGCTTTTTACCTTGCGGCTGTAACTGATTGATTTTTAAAGCTTGTTCACCGCAGGCAATGACAATACCTGTCTTATCGCTACTGAGTACAACGCCAGCTTCACCTTGTTGTTCAACCACCTCGGCTTGCCAGATTTTCACTGTTTGTTGTGCCATAGATGTAAAACACACAGGCCATGGGTTAAATGCTCTGACATTTAACGCGATTTGTGTGGCGGTCATGGTCCAGTCAATATTAGCCTCTTCTTTAGATAGCTTCTTGGCGTAGTTGGCTTGTGCATCATCTTGCTTGGTCGCGACTGCCGTACCATTACTAAGTTGCTCTAATGTATCGAGTAACGCAACGGGACCAAGTTGTGCTAGCTTGTCATATAGGCTCGCACTGGTATCTTGTGCTGTGATCGGACAGGTTGCAATGTGCAGCATATCACCTGTGTCCAACCCTTCATCCATTTGCATGATGGTTACGCCGGTTTGCTGATCGCCCGCCCAAAGGGCACGTTGAATTGGGGCTGCACCGCGCCAACGAGGTAATATAGAACCATGCACGTTTAGACAACCTAACTTAGGCGTTTCTAAAATGGCTTTTGGTAACAAGACACCATATGCCACGACCACCATTACATCAGCATTGAGCTCAGCAAGCTCACGTTGTGCATCTTCGGTTTTTAATGATTCAGGCTGATATACAGGTAAATTATGTTCAAGAGCCAATGTTTTTACTTCACTGGCTTTTAGTTTTTTACCTCGACCAGCTGGTCTATCTGGCGTGCTGTAAACCGCGACAACGTGATGAGGGGAGTTGATTAGGGCACTTAAATGACGCGCAGCGAAATCTGGCGTCCCGGCAAAAACAATGCGTAATGGCTTGGTCACTGAATTATCCAATATTAGTTAATGGGAAGAGAGTTAAGCGAGGATTGTCTGCGCGCAAATTAGCGAGCAGCCAACTTAGCTTCTTTTTCTAGCTTCTTACGGATACGTTGGCGCTTCAGTGGCGACAAATAATCTATAAATAACTTACCCATTAAGTGGTCAAGCTCATGTTGTGTACAAATCGCAAGCAGGCCATCCGCATCGTAACTATATTCTTCACCCTGTTCATTAAGCGCAGTAACCGTGATTTCTTCTGCTCTGTCTACTTTGGCCCAAGAGTGAGGTACCGACAAGCAGCCTTCTTCGCTGGTCGTAGAGCCCTCTTTACGAGTGATTTCAGGGTTGATAAGCACTCGAGGTTCATTACGTTCTTCAGATACGTCAATGACGACAATACGCTGGTGGATATTAACTTGAGTTGCTGCAAGACCAATCCCATTTTCATCATACATGGTTTCTAACATGTCTTTGACGATTTGACGCACATCATCGTTTACTTCCGCTACGGGTTTTGCCACTGTGCGCAGGCGCTCATCTGGGAATCTAAGTACTTCTAACTTTGCCATGGTTACCTTTTATCGTTAAGCTTAAATGCAAAATACTATATGTTCTTATTTTAGCCATTCGCGTTCCCCTTTAACAGGTTTTGGTTGATAATATCGAAAAATAACTCAAGGAAGCCGTAATGAAACACCCATTTACAGCTCTGATCATGGCAATTTGTATCACTTTTCCAACTTTGGCAGACGAATTGAGTGTGAAAGAGGATGCACCGACCCGCTATGTGGTCAAAGAGGGCGATACGTTATGGGACATTTCTAAATTATATTTATCGTCTCCTTGGCAATGGCAGACACTATGGAAGCAAAACCCCCAATTGGGTGACCCTAATTTGATTTACCCCGGTGATGTATTGGTGCTTGGGCATGACGCACAAGGAAAGCCAATGATAACGTTGGCCAAAGGGGTTAAGAAGTTGTCACCTACCGCTCGTGTGGTTGTGCAAAAGAGCACTGCTATTCCAACTTTACCCGCAGCGCTCATAGAGCCGCTGTTGGCATTTGAACAGGCATTGAGCGAAGATGATTTAACTGACCTGCCATTTATTTTAGGTGCAAATCATAACGTTAAGTTGGCAACGCAAGGGCACCTGTTATATATCAAAGGGGATCTTGAACAGTATGCGCATTATGGTATTTATAGTGTGGAAGATAGGTATATTGACCCTGATTCGCAAAAAACCTTGGCCTATGAAGCCAACCTCGTAGGAACGGCGCGTGTTTTAGATATGGGTAATACGGCGCAGGGTAAGCCTGCAACAGTGAAGGTCGAAACTGCTAAGCGAGAGATAAAACCCAATGACATTTTAATGCCTATATCTCAGGGGCAAAGCTTTTCTGTACAATTCAGTATGCTTAGGCCTTCACACCCAGTGGAAGGTGAAATCATCTCCAGTGACAACAAGTTGCGTGAGTTCGGTGCGACTACTGTGGTGGTGTTGAACCTGGGCCGACAGCATAACGTACAGGAAGGACACATACTTGATATTAGCAAGCGCTCACCTAAAGTTATTGAAGGTAGCAAGGGGCCTCGTTACGTTGAGGATGCAAGCCGATTGGAAAAGCTATCTAGTAGTATAGGGGAGCTGTTTAGCACTTCAAGTTCAAAAAACAATGCGGTGTGGAACATGCCAGAAGAGAAAATTGGTGAGCTAATGATTTTTAAGGTCTATGACAAAGTTAGCTATGCGTTAGTGACCAGTGCGCTACAACCTATCAGGATTGGGGATAGTGTCAGTATAAATTAACGCTCAATGCTCTAAGGAGGGAGCATGGAAACTTTAACACAATTACAGTGTTTAGCACTGCACGCGTGTAAGGGGCTGGGAGTAGCCTCAATACTCGCACTACAAAAAAAGTGTGCACTTAACTCACTTTTTCATTCATCAGAGGCAAAGTTGCGGCGGCTGGGTTTAAACGATGAACTCATCAAGCAACTCGGTCATATTAACTGGTCCTATCTTGAGCGCATCGTGTCCTACTGTAAGCAGACACAGATTTCGGTCATTAGTTACTTTGATGATACTTACCCACCGTTATTAAAAGAGATCAGCAGTCCCCCTTTTATCCTTTTTTGTAAAGGGGATATATCGTTATTGGCCAAGCCTCAGGTAGCCATAGTTGGGAGTCGCAGTGCAACCGCGACAGGGTTAGAAATAGCCGCTGATTTTGCATATAAATTACGCCTTGCTGGACTCGTTGTTACATCGGGACTGGCCAGAGGAATAGATGGAGCAGCTCATAAAGGGGCGCTTGCAGGTAACGAGCTGTTATCGGGTACCACTATCGCAGTGCTAGGGACGGGGGTTGATATTGTGTACCCTAAACGCCATAACTTGTTATATCAACAGGTGTTGGAGGCAGGCCTGCTGGTCAGTGAGTTTTTTCCGGGAACTGGGGCAAAAGCAAATCACTTTCCACGACGAAATCGTATTATCTCAGGTTTGTCATTAGGAGTGGTGCTAGTGGAAGCTGAAATGAAAAGTGGCTCGTTGATCACTGCGCGCTATGCATTGGAGCAGAATCGTGAGGTGTTTGCGGTGCCTGGATCCATTAAAAGCTCTCTGTCACAAGGCTGTCATTACTTGTTGAAACAAGGAGCAAAATTAACGGAGAGCGTAGAAGACATTCTGGAAGATGTGAGCTTTTTGCCAGAAAACGGTCTATATAGTATAGAGAGTGTGATAAAAAATGATTCACCACAGGAGGACTGCCCAGTATTACAAAACCTTGGCTTTGAGGTCACTTCGGTGGATACCTTAACGCAAAGGACCCAGTGGCCCGTTGAACGTGTAGTTGCACGTTTATTGGACCTAGAGCTTGAAGATAAAGTAGAACGCGTCTTAGACGGCTACATTAAATTAGCAAGGGGTTAATCATGTTTGATATCCTAATGTATCTATTTGAGAACTATATCCACAGTGAAGCGGATATCTTTGTTGAGCAAAATGAGTTAACCGATGAGTTGTTACGGGCAGGCTTTAATCAAGAAGAAATCTATAAAGCACTGGATTGGTTAGAGCAGTTAGCTGACCTACAACATAGCGATGAAATCCCTTATCTAAACAGCAAAGCCGATAGCGCTATTCGAATTTACACAGAGCAAGAATGCCAAATGTTAGACGTTGAGTGTCGTGGTTTTCTTATGTTTGTTGAGCAAGTGGGTGTGATTGATTCAATAACAAGAGAAATGGTGATTGACCGCTTGTTTGCGTTAGAAAAGCCAACGATTGGGCTCGAAGACCTAAAGTGGGTTATTTTAATGGTGCTCTTTAACGTGCCTGGTAAGGAGCAAGCCTATGCCCAGATGGAAGATCTTATTTTTGATGAACCGGGCGGCTACTTGCACTAATAAATTTTAGGGTCATCCCTTGACCCTAAGCCCATGGCGGTTATATTAGGCGCAAAATTGTGCACTGGCCGAAGGTGATATGAGTAAAATTGACCATTCTTTATTTAATGCAAAACAGCATGCGTTAGAAAAAGAGTATGAAGTTTGCCCCGAGTGTGGCTCTGAGCTGGTGATCAAACACAGCAAAAATGGCCCTTTTTTGGGGTGTGCCAGTTACCCCGCGTGTAATTACATTCGCCCTCTGGCTCACCATGATAACCATGACATTAAAGTATTAGAGGACTCCCCATGTCCAGAGTGTGGTAATCACTTAGTGATTCGAAACGGCCGCTATGGCATGTTCATTGGTTGTACCGGCTACCCTGAATGTCACTACATCGCACATGATGAGCAAGAGGCAGAAGCCGAGCAAGAAGTTGACTGCCCGAAATGCCACAAAGGGCAGTTAACAAAGCGTAAGAACAAGTTTGGGAAGTTCTTTTTTTCATGTGACCGCTATCCACATTGTAAGTACAGTTTAAACCAGCAGCCAGTTGCCCAAGCTTGCCCGAAATGTGGTTGGGGCGTCATGGTGCAAAAGCGAAGGTCGGGTAAAGCTGTGTTACAATGTCCACAAAAAACCTGTCAGCACAAGGTAGAGAGTCAAAGTGAGTAATACACAACCGATTAATTTGCAGGATGCGCAGAGTGCATTTAACGCAGGTGGCGTGCTTTGTTATCCTACTGAAGCCGTTTATGGCCTAGGGTGTGACCCTGACAATGAAGCTGCGGTAATGCAGTTACTCAACCTTAAGCAAAGAGACGTAACAAAAGGGCTGATCTTAGTCGCTGATAATTATGGACAGTGCTTGCCTTACGTTGATGATGCAAAAATTCCCATGGACAAACGGGCCGACATTTTTTCATCTTGGCCGGGGCCCATCACTTGGTTACTGCCTGCAAAAGTAGATACACCTAAGTGGCTGACGGGTAATCACGATACGATTGCGATTCGTATTAGTGCCCACCCAGTTGTAAAAGCTTTGTGTCAAACGTTCGCAAAGCCTTTGGTATCCACAAGTGCAAACATTACTGGTGCTGAGCCTGTGATGAGTATTGCACAGGCCAAAGCCACTTTTCATGATCAGATAGCCTGTTATGTAATGGGTGAGTTAGGTGGGAGTGCTAATCCAAGCCAAATAAAACATGCACTCAGTGGTGCACTTATTCGAGGAAATCAATAATACACATGAGCAAGGTAAATTTAGAATCAGTTAAAGCGTTTTTGTTGACATTGCAGGACTCGATTTGTGCTGGTTTGGAGCAGGCTGATGGTACAGCAAAATTTGTTGAAGATGCGTGGCAACGTGAGGAAGGCGGTGGCGGGCGTACCCGTGTTATTCGTGATGGCGCTGTTATAGAGCAAGGTGGAGTAAACTACTCTCATGTTTTTGGTGAGTCTATGCCTGCTTCTGCGACGGCACATAGGCCAGAGTTAGCAGGCCGAAGTTTTCACGCTTGTGGCGTTTCATTGGTTATTCACCCAAAGAATCCACACATCCCTACCAGTCATGCCAATGTACGCTTTTTCATCGCAGAAAAAGAAGGTGAGGAGCCTATTTGGTGGTTTGGTGGTGGTTTTGATTTAACACCATTTTATCCAGTGCTAGAAGATGTAAAACATTGGCACCAAACAGCCCAAGACTTGTGTAAGCCTTTTGGTGAGCAGGTGTATGATGATTACAAAAAATGGTGTGATGAGTACTTTTACTTAAAGCACCGAGGTGAAACTCGTGGTGTAGGTGGATTATTTTTTGATGATCTGAATGAGTGGGGGTTTGATAAGAGCTTCGCCTTTATGCAGGCAGTAGGTAATGGTTATTTAGATGCTTATCTACCCCTAATTGAACGTCGCAAAGATACACCGTTCGGTGAACATGAGCGTCAGTTCCAACTTTATCGACGTGGTCGCTATGTAGAGTTTAATCTCGTGTGGGATCGCGGTACTTTGTTTGGCTTGCAAACCGGAGGGCGCACAGAGTCGATTCTCATGTCGATGCCTCCTTTGGCGCGTTGGGAGTATAACTTTAGTCCAGCTTCTAACTCTGCAGAAGCGAAACTATATGAGTTTTATCTTAAGCCTCAAGACTGGTTGGCTTGCTAGGGATATAAAAAAGGCGCCTCTAGGGCGCCTGAACACAGCATAACAACTAGGTTTAATCTAATATAAAGCTCCGTACTTGGTCGTCTAGCGAGCGTGCCAGACTCAATAATTCTTCGCTAACTTTTTTACTGCCATGGGCGTCGATGAGTGATTGCTCGGCATTGTCTCTAATGGCTACCACGCTTTGGTTGATCTCTTCAGCCGCTAAGTTTTGTTGTTCAGTCGCATCTGCTATTTGTACGTTTAGATTATTAATCTCGTGCATTTGATTTGAAATATCTTTTAAAGCCTGCGCAACTTTTTTGACTTGCATTGCTCTGTCATCGGCTTCCTCACAGGAGGCGCTCATTGCTTTGACAGTCTGCTGCGCTTCACTTTGTAGCTTATCTATGGTGCGTTTGATTTCATCGGTCGAATCGTGAGTTCTGGTGGCAAGGGTGCGAACTTCATCAGCAACCACCGCAAAGCCTCTACCCGCTTCACCAGCTCTGGCAGCCTCAATTGCTGCATTCAACGCCAACAGGTTTGTTTGTTCGGCGATACTGCTGATCACCTCAAGCACTTTTCCTACTTCTAATGTTTGTGCTTGTAGCTGACTCACTTGTGCCGCTGCTTGGCGCACATCTTGTGCTAACTGATTAATACTCACTTCTGTATGCTCTGCAACCGCCATACTTTCTTCAGCAAGGTGATTACTACTATCAGACTTTTCCGACGCAAAATGTGTGGTATTTTTCACTTCACTAGAAGAGCTTTCAAGTTCATTAATTGCTGCCGCAACTGAATCGGTGCCTTGCTTTTGTAATTGTATGGCACGCTCAGTGGCGTCGGCCGAGGTGTAAATCGTTTCGGCTGATTGGATAAGTACCTTAGAGGTATGTGACACTTGGCCTATATTGTCTTTGAAAGATGACATCATCTTATTAAAATTAACAGCAAGCCGACCCAGCTCATCGTCTACGGTGTCATCAATCCTGAGACTTAAGTCCTTATTTTGTGTGGCCAGTCGCATTGTGCGGCCTAAAGTTTTTAACCTAACAATAAATAGCCTGCGGAACAGGCTACCCAACACCACAAATGCAATAACAAAAATAGTTGTCAGTAGGCCTGTATTCAGCCAAGTGTTAGTGGTTACGCTCTCATCAATATCTGCCAATGAATAGCTAATTCTTACTGCTCCAAGCACCTCGCCTTCTTCTGCTTGATGGCAACCCAAGCAGTTTGTGCCTTTATAATCACTGCTGGCTACCATAGGTTTGAGATAGGTCATAATTCGTTTGCCATCGCGAGACTCAACAAGCAAAGACTCAACCCCCCTCAGGGCTTGGTGTTCGGCATCGTTACTTGGTGATTGATTGGCGCTGCCTGGACCGTAAAGTTTAACCACTTTAGCACCACGAATTATATGGGCATCTTCAATGCTCTCATGAGCTCGTAGCTTTTGGCTCAGGATCTCTCGGTTTGCCATAGTGCCAGTGAGCATCATCGTATTGATTGAATCGAAGTAATTGTCGGCCAATAAACGGATATTGTTGGCGACGGTATCTTGTGCCAATGTTTGCTGCTGGTTAGAGCTACTTAAAATACTAGCGATCAGTACTAAAATGCCTGTTGCAGCCAACAAGGCATAAATTTTATGTTGAATAGAGGTCACACGCATCGCACACTTCTCCTTTATGAGGATGCGTATTATGACAAGCGCAAAATTAGAGTTTTTGACTTAGCGCAAAAAGCAGCGCGGTTTAGTGTGTCGAGGACTAAGACTTTAGTCTTGATTTATCATATGACTTGCCAATTGCGCCAATGAATGACGTAAACCTTCACGTAGTAAGGGGTTGTCGATTTGCTCATCAAGCGCCTTGTTCATACAGTACATCCATTGATCACGTAAATCTTTATCAATTGGAAACGGCATATGGCGTTGCCTTAATCTTGGATGACCATATTTTTCTACGAACAAGTCTGGTCCGCCTAGCCAACCAGATAAAAACTCAAAAAATACCTGACGTATCCTATCTAAAGGCTGCGGGTGCATATCATATAAAGGTTTTGCATAGGGGTCGCTGGCCATAATGTCGTAGAATCTATCGGCCAGCGCACGTGCACCTGTTTCACCGCCCATAATCTCGTAGGGTGTTTTTTCAGGTGTGGGTGTTGACTCACTTTGTGATTTACTTGCATCCTGATTGAAGATGCGTTTTATTAACTGCTTCATAATATTGAAAACTTCTTAGGCGTTATCATGGACAAATACGCGGTGTTTGGACACCCCATAAAACATTCGAAATCACCGCTGATCCACCAAGCATTCGCACGCCAGTGCATGGACCAGATCAGCTACGAGGCGATTCTAGCACCTTTAGACGGTTTTAAAGAATCCATTGAGAAGTTTTTTGCCTCTGGCGGTAAAGGTGCAAATGTGACTTTGCCATTTAAAGAGCAGGCCTTCGAGCTCGCTGATCAGCTTACCCAAAGAGCGCAACTAGCTGGTGCGGTGAATACCTTAAAAAGGTTAGATGATGGCAAGTTATTGGGAGATAATACTGATGGTGCTGGGTTAGTATCTGACCTAATACAGCATAATGCTCTACTTGATAATGCCACAGTTTTACTTATCGGTTCCGGAGGTGCAGCTAGAGGGGGTATTTATCCTTTGTTGCAAGCGGGTGTCAGTAAGGTTGTGATAGCAAACCGTACAGCAAGCAAAGCACAATCCTTGGCTGCGGAGTTTTTGCCATTTGGTGATGTGTCAGGGTGTGGTTTACAAGATATTCCTCAAGATGAATTTACCATAGTAATTAATTCGACTTCGTCGAGTGTCACTGGGGAAGTGCCCGACATTTCTCCATCAGTACTGCAACAGTGTGTACTGGCTTACGATATGTTCTACTCTGATCAACGCACGAGCTTTTTAACGTGGGTTGCATCACATAACGCCAAAGCACAGTTAGTTGATGGCTTAGGCATGCTAATAGGACAGGCGGCAGAAGCCTATGAGGTGTGGCGCAATAAAAAACCAAACACAGAACATGTGATCAATGCGATGAAAAATAAAGAGGCACTATGAATCAGGGGATTCTTTTCAATGATGACGTAAATGTGGTTGAAAACACGTTAACCTTCACGGCGATGGTCAATGGTATGATAGTCAAATGCTTAATTGTGACACCACCAATGACGGATGAAGCCGCACTTAAGCATTTTCAGGCCCATCAATTTGACTATGAAATGCAGGCTGAACAATTAATAGAAGACGAAGTCTATGAAGAGGATGGTAGCATTTTATTAGCTTTCGTCTAAATACTCATCTTTAAGCTGAACATAGTTTTGAGCTGAGACTTTTAAAAATGCCAGCTCATCAGGACTAAGAGGACGAGACTTCTTTACTGGGCTGCCGACGTATAAATGCCCTGACTCAAGGGTCTTGTTAGGTGGAACCAGCGCACCGCCACCTATAATAACGTCATCCTCAACAGTGACATTGTCCATTACTATAGCGCCCATGCCTACAAGAATACGATTACCTAAAGTGCAGCCATGCAACATTACCTTGTGTCCAACAGTCACGTCATCACCAATGATCAATGGATAACCATTTGGGTTAGACTTTGTAGATCGGGTTAAATGCAAGACTGAACCATCTTGGATATTTGTTCGTTCGCCAATTCTAATATAGTTAACATCACCTCTTGCTGCGACCAATGGCCAGA
Source organism: Pseudoalteromonas sp. MMG022 (assembly GCF_021654245.1). NCBI lineage: Bacteria > Pseudomonadati > Pseudomonadota > Gammaproteobacteria > Alteromonadales > Pseudoalteromonadaceae > Pseudoalteromonas > Pseudoalteromonas sp. MMG022. The sequence continues at coordinate 61,791 of NZ_JAKFZQ010000026.1, forward strand.
TGCTGCTGTCTTTACCTATGGTTATGTCACCGACTATAACTGATGATTCATCGACATACACGGCTTCATCAAGAGTTGGGGTAATGCCTTTATAGCTTCTAAGCATGGTTACCTCTATCTAGTATTTATACTGTGTTGTAAGTGTAGAGCTTCAGTTTCAAAGAATCTATAGTTTCAAAGGGCCATTTTTTGCTTATAAAATTATCAAAAATAGAAGGTTTTGCTCAAAAATAATGCGAACGGTCTGTTTTTACCACTTTTCTTCGATAATTCTGTAAAAACCGCTTGCGCTTTTAATTCGCCGCCCTATAATGCGACCCCACTGACACGGAGCGCTACGCTGAATAAGCAAAGCAACAACGAGCCAGCGTCGAGTAAAACTTAGAGTTTATTTTTCTTACCAAGAAATCTTA
>NZ_JAKFZQ010000027.1:0-58648 GCF_021654245.1 Pseudoalteromonas sp. MMG022
ATCAGAATACTTTCAAACACCTGTTTTATCAGACCTAAATCAAGCTCCCCTTGTACCTGCCACGCCATCGGCATATTGTATTGTGCTGAGCCTGCTTGTAGCTGGTCGATTAGCCATAAGCGCTGCTGTGAAAACGACGTCAAACAGAGTTGCTCTCGATTTTCAACTCTCTCAATTCGAGCTGAGTCTTGGGTGGCATCCTGCTTTAACCATGCTACGATCTCTTGTTTTTTCTGTTTAAGCTCACCTAGCAGCTCCGGCGTTAAGTTTTCTTTTTTCCCAGCAACTTTGATGTTATCAGTAGCATCAAGACTTAACTTGATGCCCAATTCTAGTAATTGCTTTAAAAAATTATTCATATCAAGAACTCCACTTCATCTCCTTCGACTTCACTGCCAGCCTGTTTAAATTCAAGTTTTAAAATTTCACTATCAATGTGGTGTGCTACTTCTTTAATATTTGGCGCGCGCAGTGCAGTCGCCATATCTAGTCCAACTGTGAACTTTTGTTTAATCATGGCGACCAGACGAACGACCATGAGTGAATGTCCACCTAATTCAAAGAAATTTGTCGTCGTACCAATCTTGCTCTGTTCAACACCGAGCAGCTGTGACCACATCTCCGCCAAGACTTGCTCAGTCTGTGTTTCTGGGGCTATATACTCGCTTTGTCTATCGATATTCTCTGGTGTGGGCAGTGCCTTTTTATTCACTTTCCCGTTGGGGGTCAGTGGCCATTGCGACACCACTAATAACACGCTAGGGATCATATAATCAGGTAACTGTTTTGCTAGCCCTGCTTTCACCTGTGTCACCAAGCTCAACTGCGCCGCTTGCGGTAGCTCATTTGGCGCTTTGATATAACCTACCAACTGTGTACTACCTGCGAAATCTCTCGCCATTACATAGGCCGACTCCACCCCTGATTGCTTAGCAAGTTGCGCCTCAATTTCACCCAGCTCAATACGCAGACCTCGTACTTTTATTTGGTCATCCTCGCGTCCAATAAACTCTAGGTTTCCATCTGGTAAATAACGTGCAAGATCACCCGTATGGTACAAACGTTCTGAGCTGTTGACGCTATTAGCCGCAAAGAATGGATTAGCGATAAAACGCTCAGCCGTTAATTCTGGGCGATTCAAATAGCCTCGAGCTAAGTTGTCTCCGCCGATATACAACACGCCCGGTACGCCCACAGGCACAGGTTGAAGCTGTGTATCCAGTACATACAATTGGGTGTTATTAATTGCTCGACCGATAGGCACAAAGCTGAGCTTATCGCTGCCATCACATTCCCAGTAAGTGACATCAATGGAGGCCTCAGTCGGACCATATAGATTAAACAATTGGGTATGTTCAGATTTAGTCGCATTAAATTCATCGGCTAATTTTTTCGCCAATGCTTCACCACTACAAAATACGTAACGTACTGACGGCAGCTGCGAAAAACTAACTTCATTGAGCATATTCGCCAACATAGAAGGTACAAAGTGCATGACTGTTACCTGCTGTGTTTGGATTAAGTCACGCAAATACTCAGGATCTTTATGTCCATCAGGTTTAGCAACAACGAGTTGCGCACCATATCCTAGCGTCCAGAAGAACTCCCAAACCGATACGTCAAAGCTGTAAGGTGTTTTCTGTAGTACGCGATCGCCTGTTTGTAGTCGGTATTCACAGTGCATCCAATCGAGCCTATTCATCATGCCACGGTGAATCGACTCCACCCCTTTGGGCTGGCCCGTACTACCGGATGTGTAGATCACATAGGCTAAATGAGATGAGGTCAGACCTAGACGCGTTTTATCAATGTTTTCTGTACTGTACTGAGCAAAAGTCTCTGCTTGCTCTAAACAAACCAGCTGTTGTTGGTCACACTGGAACAACCCTGCGAATTTTTGCTGTGTTAAGACGAGCTCCGCGCCACTGTCTTGTACCATGTAGTTTAAACGTGCTTCTGGTAGGCTTGGGTCTAACGGTACATATGCACCACCCGCTTTGAGGATCCCCAGCAAACCAATAACCATTTCAAGCGAGCGTTCCACACTGATACCAACCAAAGTGTCAGGTTTTACCCCTTGCGCAATCAAATAGTGCGCCAGTTGGTTGGCTTTCGCGTTAAGCTCCCCATAAGTTAAGGTGGCAGTAGTGTCACCATCAAAGGTTACCGCTATTGCTTGTGGCGTGTTTGCAGCATGCTCCTCAAACAACTCATGAATACAGCTTTCTTTTGGATATTCTGAAACCGTATTGTTCCAATCAAGTAACTGGCGAGACTGAGAAGGAATCAGTGCTGACAACTGCCCAACGGTGTGGCAATCAGACGCTAAGAACCTGGTTAGGGTTAACTCGAAGAGCGCCAATAGTTCGCCAACTGACTCTGTTGAATATTGCTCAGAACGATACCCCAACTCAAAGCTCAATTTGTCTTCTGAACCTGTGTGCTCTGGCAGGACCATTAAGGTTAAAGCATAATTGGTTTGCTCTTCGTTACGTAACTCATTTACCGTAAGCCCAGACCCCTCAACAATATGATGTATTTCCTGATCGACCGGATAGTTCTCAAATACCACCAGTGTATCGAACAACTTACGTTCGGCTAGACCACTACTGATATGCGGACTTAATGTCTGTATTTCAGACAGAGGTAAATGACCATGCTCGACACGTTCAACGCTTGCTTGGTTCAAACTACGTAACCAATTACCAATGTCTTGCTCTGGCTGAATATCGACAACTACAGGTAGACTGTTAATAAACAAACCAATGATATCATTGACCCCAGCAAGCTCTGGTGGGCGACCTGATACAGTCTCACCAAACATTACTCGCTGCTCACCACTATATCTGTGCACCACATATGCCCACGCAGCTTGGATCAGAGTATTTAGCGTCACCTTATGTTGCTGGGCAAGTGACTGTAGCTGAGCACTCACCTGTGCAGATAAGGCCAACTTTTCCTTAGCGGCACCGTGTGTACTATGCTCTTTCGCCTGTTCCAAATAGAGATGGGTTGATGACGCTACTTGTGCTAACTTCTCTCGCCAAAAATCCTGTGCTTGTTGCTTATCCTGTTGTGCCAGCCAGCCAATGTAACGCTCATATTGAGGTGCATCAGGTAAAGATGAAACAACCGACTGAGTGCTAAGCTGCTGCGCATCTAGGTCATGAATTTGGGTGTATATACTTAATAGCTCTTTGAGCACTAAAGGCAATGACCAGCCATCTGACAACGCATGATGGTTTGACCAAATAAGATAATGACGACGCGCTTGTAGCGTGACCAAGGTCACACGCGTCAATGGCACAGCGCGCAAATCAAATCCCTGTGCTCTATCATCTTGTAAAAACTGAGATAATTGCTGTTGCTGTTCAGAATCACTCAGTGCTGACCAATCTAAGTGAGTAAATGGCACGTTTACATCCGATAACACCACCTGATGGGTTAGATCATCCGTAAAAGCGGTTCTGAAAACATCATGGCGTCTTATGATTTCGCGCCAAGCATGTTGCATTGCTGCGGCATTTAGCGCCCCATCAATATCGATCGACAGCTGCGTTAAGTAGGCTGAAGCATCTAAGCTACTGTGGAAAAGTAACCCTTGCTGCATACCCGTTGTAACATACAGTTTTTCCATATTTGGATAATTCTGATACCACTCATCCAACTGAGCTTGATCAACGCGACTTAGCGCAAAGTCTGATGGCGTAACGCCCCCTACTGCTTGGCTTTGACAGTGCTCAATTATCTCAATGAGCGCAGTTTCAATTTTATGTACTAAGGCTTTGATGGTCGCTTGCTGGTATTGCAATGCATTGAAACGAAGAGAAAACTGAAGCTTTCCACCTGAAACCAAGCCATTGAGTTCTAATTGGTGTCCGCGCTGGCGACGCATACTCACGTCCTCACCGGTAAACTCATTGGCAGCTTGAAATACCCCATCATTGTTGATGACCTGATCAAACTGTCCTAAGTAGTTGAATAGCACAGCCGATGCACCACCCACAGTACGTGCAAATCGCTCTCTGTGTTCGTTGCTTGCTAACATCTGCTGCATTACACCAAAGCCAATACCACCATGTGGAACGGCTCTCAATTGCTCCTTGACAGCTTTGATAACCTGCTCAATTGAGGCATCTGGCTGGGTGTGTAACAACACAGGATAAACACAGGTAAACCACCCCATTGTCTGGGTCAGATCTAACGCTTCGTTAAGCGACTCTCGCCCATGGCTTTCTAAATCGACACGAAATGCGTGATTCCCAGTCCATTTATGCAGTGCAAGATATAAGGCCGATAACAGCAAATCATTTATTTGCGTGCGATATGCCGCGGTGCATTGATTAAGCAACGCTTGGGTGTGTGAGTCACTCAACTCAAATTCTACCGTGTCACTGTTTGACAAACTGTTGTCTTCAACGGCACCTTGGTCAACTGGCAAGTCATCTACTGGCGTGGCAGCTTGTGCTTCCCAAAAAGCTTTTTCAGCACTGATATCATCACTGTTGGCATAGTCATAAAGGAATTGACCCCATTGCTGGAAAGAAGACGTTTTTGCGCCTAAAACGATGGCATCATTTTGCTGCCATTGCTCAAAAGCACTCGCCATATCTTCAAATAAAATACGCCATGAGACGCCATCTATAACCATGTGATGAGCCGTTAATAATAACCGGCGCTGCGTACTATTCCCTGTAAACAATACGGCTCGGAAAACATCTGCGGTAACCAGCGATAGACCTGCTTTGGCTTCACGGCTGGCCTTTGTCAATTCATCTTCCCAGCTTTGGCCTGCTAAGTGCCCTAAATCTACACATTTGATAGCACGCTCAACACACTGCTCTGTCAGTGGCATATATTTTCCTGCTTGCTCAACCACCGATAAACGCAATATATCGTGGCGCTGATACACCGCAAACATGATGTCTCGTAGTGCCTCAATAGTGAAATCCGCAGGAACGGTTAATAGCACAGACTGGTTATAATGATGCTGGTCAACGCTATCACCGGTTAAGAATTCACGCTGAATTGGAATGAATACCTGCTCACCACAAATAGCCTCTTGCGGCGCTTCTATCTGTGCTGTGCCATTGACCAAAGGCGCAAGCTTTTCTATTGCTTGACACTCAAAAATTTGACGAGTAGTCAATACTAGGCCTTGCTTAGCCGCTTGTGTAACGGCTTGGATGGCCAAGATTGAGTCACCACCAATGGCGAAGAAGTTTTCAGTGACCCCTACTTTTTTCAGCTTAAGTAGCTTTTGCCAAATTTCACAAAGTTGCCGCTCAATCTCACTACTTGGTGCCACATATTGTTGAGTCAATTGCACAGGTACATCTTTCGCCTCCAGTGCTTTGCGATCCACCTTGCCATTAGGGGTATGCGGTAAAGCGTCTAAAAATACGAACGCCGAGGGCACTTTATGACTGAGTAAAGAGTTTTCGAGGTAAGCTACTAATTCCTCGCGTAAATTTAGCTCATTGAAGTCGTCTTCAGCAGCAGCTTCTTGCTGTGTCTTGCTAGCAACCACATATGCCACTAACTGCTTGGTGTCTTGCGCAGGGTCAAGTGATTTTGCCAGTACCACAGCTTCAGACACCAGCTCACTGGTCAAGATTGCACTTTCTATCTCACCTAATTCAATTCTGAAACCACGAATCTTAATTTGATGATCAACCCGTCCTACAAATTCTAGGTTGCCAGGCTTGCCCTGCTGATCAGGTGCACAGCGAACCAAGTCACCTGTTTTGTACAGACGCTGTCCGTCTCTAAATGGACTGGCGATAAACTTTTCATCCGTCATAGCGGTGGCATTTAAGTAGCCTCGCGCTAGATTATCACCACCAACATACAGCTCTCCTGTCACTCCAACAGGACAAAGCTGCTGCTTGGCATCCAATACAAACAACTCTGTGTGTGGCGCAGTCATTCCGATGGGTACCGCCCCCTCTGTGTGCTCAGTACAGTCAAAGTAACTACTCCAAACACACGCTTCCGTGGGTCCATATTCGTTGACTAATCGGCAGTTTTTCCACCCGCTGCTACACTGGTGCTGCTTCACAAGATTCAAATCACAAGGTTCACCTGCAACAATAACCGTTTGCAGTGACGAGTTCGGGTGTATATCAGCTAACAACATGGTTTGGTAAACACTCGGTAGCGTCAAGAAGTGGCTCACTTGCTCATCAGCCATGAGCGTTTCGAACGCCTGTAAATCCAAGCCTTGCTTAATGTCAACAATACACAGTTTGCCACCGGATATGTGCGTCCAGAAAATCCCAACTATCGAGCTATCAAATGCATACGATGAGAACAAAGCAAAACTCTGAGGTGATTCTTGGTAGGCTTTAAATCTGCCAACCGTTGAATTCGCCAATGCGCCATGTTCAATGGTCACACCTTTTGGCTGACCCGTGGAACCCGACGTGTAAATAACATAGGCTAAGTTGCTCTGGGTCAGTCCCAATTTACTTCTATCTAGGTTTTCTTCATCGTAGTCACCTAAAAAACTGTCCCACATTTCATCGTCTAGAGGCAGTATCTGCAAGTCACCAAACGGTAGTTCAGATAACAGTTCCGCACTGGTGAGCATAATCTCGATATCGGAGTCTTCTAAAATATGTTCAATATGCTTCTCTGGGTAGTCAGGGTCAATTGGCACATACGCCGCACCTGCTTTTAAAATACCCCAAATACCAATGACCATCTCTAAAGAACGTTCAACACATAGGCCCACCAGGGTATCCGGCGTAACCCCTTCACAGACAAGATAATGTGCAATTTGGTTTGCTTTAGCATTCAACTGCTGATAGCTAATTGCTTCTCGCATGTGTGCTGAGAGCCCAAACGTTGCGGCAATATTATTCGGATGCTCCTTTACTTGTGCTTCGAACAGATCAAGTACAGATTGACCATCAGATATCGATGTCTCTTCATGGTTTTCTGAGGACCAAGTTGACCAATCGAGTAACTGCTCCACTTCATCTGTTGATAAAAATGGTAATTCACTCACCCGTGATTGTGGTGCAGCAATAATCCCTTTGAGCAAGATTTCAAAGTGTGATGACATACGTTCAATAGTTGAAGCATTGAACAAAGCAGTTGCATACTCCCAATCAAGCATTAATCCACCAGCTTGCTCATAGATATCTAAGCTCAAGTCATGTAATGCCACACTATGAGGTTGCTCAATCTTTTGCGCTGTAATTGATGGTAAATCAAACCAACCTTGAGTGTTATTTTGTAGCGCTAGTTTCACCTGAAATAAAGGAGAGTACCCAAGGTTACGCGCTTGTTGTAACTCATCCACCAGCTTTTCAAACGGAAGTTCGGTGTGCTCATACACATCTAACAAATCTGCTTTAGAGCTTTGCAATAGATCAGTGAAGCTAGGGTTACCACTGAGGTTAAGTTGTAACACGACACTGTTGGTGAAAAACCCAACCAAAGGCGCTAACTCACTTTGTTCGCGGTTTGCCACTGGTGCACCAATCACAATGTTGTCTGCTCCTGTTGAGCTGTCATCTTTGTCAGAGTGTCTCGCCAATAAAATTGCCAGCGCCGCATGCAACACCATAAATAGAGTAGTATTGGAAGCTTTAGCCAGCTCGTTCAAGCCAGTTTGAATGTCTGGGCTTAGCGTTTGAATTAAGTGCGCACCTTTGTAATCTTGCACTGGTGGCCTTGCTCGATCTAGTGCAAGGTTGTGCACTTCTGGCAGTCCTGCTAATCGTTCTTTCCAAAACGCTAGATGACTTTCAAGTCTCTCTCCTTGAAGGGTCTGCTGTTGCCAATGCGCATAATCACCATACTGAATGTCAATGTTTGCAAGTTTCGATTCAGGGTCTTTATATAGACGATTGAATTCGTCAAAGATAATCCCGACTGACCAACCATCCACGGCAATGTGGTGCATTGTCACAAGTAATACATGTGATTGTGGCGCAAGCTTTAACAGTTTCACACGCACCATCAAGTCACGGCTTAAATTAAATAATGTACTTGACTCTAGTGCGATATTGTCACGTACCGTCTGCTCTTGTTCTGGCTCGCTCAAGTCACTCAAATCGTAAGTTGGCAGCTCTAGTGACCATGTATCTGAAACAACTTGGATAGCCGTGCCACTGTCGGTTGTATGTAAAGTAGTTCGCAACACCTGATGGCGTTCAACAATGATATTGAAAGCATTCTGCATAGCCGCCACATCTAGTGGACCTGATAGCTTAAATGCTTGACACATATTGTACTGTGTTGTGCCCGACTCGATTTGTTCAATCAACCACAATCTCTGCTGTGCAAAAGACAAAGGCGTTGGCTCGTTGCTCACAGCAGGCTGGATCTTGGTACTGTGACTAACCGATGCCAAGTCTATAACATGCGCCAACTTACGCACGGTTTGCTCAGTGAACAAGGTTCTGATTGGCACTTCTACATGCCATTGTGTGCGTATTAGCGCAACTAGGCGTGCTGCGAGTAACGAGTGACCGCCTAGGTTGAAAAAGTTGCTGTTAACACTCAGCCACTTACCTTGTTTCGGTTCAATACCAAGCAACTGCTGCCATAACTCACACAGCTGTTTTTCAGTCTCTGTTTCTGGAGCTACATATTGAGCCTCGTTACCGCGCTCAGGCTTTGGTAATGCATGGCGGTTTACTTTGCCATTTGGTGTTAAAGGGATTTGCCTCAAACATACAATCGCGTTTGGCAACATATATGAGGGCAACAGTGCCTCCAAATGCTCAAGCAACGCGTCTTGTATATCCTCTTGCAGATGATTTGACGTTAATGTGACATATGCAACCAGCGATGTATCATCACGCTCAGCAAAAACATGAGCAACCGCATCTTGAACCTGTGGGTGCTGCAAAAGCGCAGACTCAATTTCACCCAACTCAATACGATACCCACGAACCTTAACCTGATGATCCACACGGCGTAAATACTGTAATGTACCATCAGCTAACCAGCGCACTAAGTCACCCGTTTTATACAGGTGACCGGGTCCATAAGGGTTGTCAATAAAGCGCTCTGCGCTCAATTGAGGTTGATTAAAATACCCTCGAGCAACGCCATGACCGCCAATGTAGAGTTCCCCAGCTACGCCTACTGGTACAGGGTTAGAATGTGTATCCAACACGTAAAATTGAGTGTTCGCGATTGGTTTACCTAAAGAAATTGCATCCTCAATCTTACATGTAGCGGACCAAACAGCCGTTTCTGTCGGACCATACATATTCCAAAGTTCAATGTTATCAAACGATAATAATGAGTTTTTCAATGACTCACTTAAGGCCTCACCACCGCAAAGCACTTTTAGCTGATGTTTTGGCTGCCATCCATTACCGACGAGCATTTTCCACGTTGCAGGTGTTGCTTGCATCATCGTAACTTGATGCTCAGCCATGAGTTGTGCTAATTCATCCGCCGATATGGCGTTATCCGACGAAGCCAAAACGAGACGTCCACCAACACTCAGTGGCAAGTACAGCTCTAACACGTGGATATCAAAAGACAAGGACGTTACTGCGAGTAAGGTATCATCATGTGTCATTCCCGGCGCTTCTTGCATTGCGCGCAGGAAGTTAACAACATTTCCGTGTTCCAGCATCACGCCTTTTGGTTTGCCTGTAGAACCGGAAGTGTAAATCAGGTAAGCCAACGTGTTGCTATCTAGTTCTAATTGCGCTTTATCTAAATTGCTTTGCGCTTGACGAGCTATTTCTTTAGCAGTCGCTTCATCGTCTAAACAAAGGAGATTTTCAACTGATAGTCGCTCACTAAGGTGCTGATGTGTAATGACCCATTTGACCTCTGAGTCTTCCAACATATAACTCAAACGAGCATGTGGGTAGCTGGGGTCGAGCGGTAAATATGCGCATCCCGCTTTCATGATAGCCAATGTCGATATCAACATGTCCAATGAACGCTCTACACATACCCCTATTATTGACCCCGAATGGATACCATTTTGCGCAAAGTAGTGCGCTAACTGATTGGCTCGCTGATTGACCTGTTGGTACGTCAGTGCATCACCATTAAATATGGCCGCAATAGCATCTGGCGTTTCAGAAACCTGCTGCTCGAACAGTTCATGAATACAGGTATTTTTTGCGTAATCTCGCTTAGTATCATTGTATTGTGTTACCAAACGTTCGTGTCCAGATGTGTCAAGTAACGGTAACTCACTCACTCTAGTCATAGGAGATGAAACGATACCCTCTAGCATCAGCACAAAACTTTCAACCATCCGCTCAATGCTGGCATGTTCGAATAGATCGACCGCATATTGCCATTGCATTTCTAGTCCTGCATCGCTTTCATTGAGTGTCAGCGTCAGGTCATACTGTGCAAAGTTATCTCTTGCCTGTGGGTTTTGTATATCCAACCCTGGTAAACACAACGCCTCCATTTGATGACTTTGCAGAATCAACATCACTTGGAACAACGGACTGTGTCCAAGGCTTCGTTCTGGTTGCAACTCATCAACCAGCTTTTCAAATGGCATTTGCTGATGCTCATAAGAGGCTAATGTCCGCTCTTTCGTTTGCGCCAGCAAATCTACAAACGTTGGGTCTTCTGACAGGTCGCAGCGGTACACTAGGTTATTGATGAATAAACCGATCAGTGATGCAACTTGCGATTGCTCCCGATTAGCGATGGGTGATCCAAATACAATATCTGTTTCGCCAGAATAGCGACTTAAGAAGCTAGAAAACGCCGCATTCATAAGCATAAATGTGGTCGCTTGATGCTCTGTTGCAAGTGCCTGTAAGCGTTCTAACAGTGCTTTATTAAGCGTTTTATTAACCGAAGCACCTTGAAAACTTTGTATCGACGGACGTGGCTTATCTAAAGGCAGGCTGTGAACGACAGGTAGGTTCGCTAAATGTACTTTCCAATACTGCAAATGCTTTTGTAAAGCCGATTCATCAAGCGTCTTACGTTGCCACAGTGCATAGTCTGTATACTGAATGTCAAGACTCTCTAGTGGATTGGCAGTACCATGTATTTGGGCTGCGTATAGCGCGTTTAGCTCTTTAACCAACAATCCTAAAGACCAGCCATCTGCCGCGATGTGATGCACACTAAGTAACATGATATGAGATTGTGGGCTCAGTTTCAGTAAACTCACTTTGAGCATGAGATCTTGCTCAAGATCAAACGCTTTCGTGCTTTCTTGCTCACTTAACGTTGCAATACGCGCCGCTTGTTCATCTGAATCAAGAGCACATAAATCATACTCGGTAATTTCCAGTTCAAATGAGCTGCGCACTCGCTGTAATACCTGACCTGACTGCTCATAAAAGTTCGTTCTAAGTGTCTGATGTCGTTCGATAATGGTATTAAGTGCTTGCTGTAAGTACGCCTTGTTCAACTGACCAAATAATTCTATAGAGAAGGACAAGTTATAGTGGGCATTGTTTGACTCTATTTGATTAACCAGCCACATTCGCTCCTGTGCATAGGACGGTAACAGTGACGTAGTTTGATTGCTCGACTGAATGGTAGTCAATTCACACGCTGACGCATTTTCAATCACTTGAGCAAGTTTTCGAATAGTATTAGCAGAGAAAAGATCTCTAATCGAAACATCGACACGCCATGTCTGTTGGATCTCAGCAACGAGTGTGGCAGCTAAAAGTGAATGACCACCTAAATTCAAGAAGTTATCTTCAACTGATATACTATCTAAGCCAAATGTTTTCTGCCACAAGGTGCACAAAGCAGCTTCCGTTTCACTGACTGTTACAGCTTTTTCACTGACCTGTGCCTGTTGCCCTTCTGTATCTGGGTGTACTGCGCTGTATAAGTATTCAATGTCATTTGCGAGGTAACGCTTTTTAGATAAAGAACGCTGAATTTTGCCACTAGACGTACGATTGATCCTACCCGCCTTTAGGAACAAAATGTCTTCAAGTACAACTTCAAAGTGTTCAAAAATGGCCGCTTTTATCGTTTCACATGCACTTGCATAATCAAACTTAGCCATTTCGCTGCGACTGATCTCCAGCATTAACACCGCGCTGCCATTTACTTCAAATGCAGCGGCACCATTTTGGCTCAGTCCAGGATAAGCACTGTATGCCAGTTTCTCAAAATCCTGAGGGTAATAGTTGCGACCTTTGATGATCATCACATCTTTGATTCGACCAGAGATATACAGCTCACCGTTATACATAAAGCCTAAATCACCCGTTCTTAAATAACGTTGATCATCTGACTCCAATGTCGCACCAAAACTGGCCGCGGTTTTCTGAGGGTCATTCCAGTAACCTTGCGCTAGGCTTGGCCCTGCAAACCATATTTCACCCACATGACCTTCTGGCAGTTCTTTACAAGTTTGGGGATCAACAATTTTAAGGTGGTGATGCTGTTGAACCTGACCGTGTGCAATGAGGATCTGCTGCTTTTCATCATCATCGCTTGGCAGTATTGCTTGCCCTTTTTGTAATGCCTCGCTGTTAAATGGCAGCGCGGTATATGCCACTTTGTGCGCACCGCCACATATAAATACCGTTGCTTCAGCCATGCCATAAGCAGGGAACAACGCAGACTCTTTAAAGCCAACTCTGGCAAAACGGTCGCTAAAGCGCATCAAGGTTTGTGCATCAACAGGCTCAGCTGCATTAAACGCGATACGCCAAGTAGATAGGTCTATACCCGCCAAGTGATGTGGCTTAATACGCTCTATACAGTGATCAAACGCAAAGTTTGGCGCACCACAAATAGAGGCCTTAAACTCTGTAATAGCCTTAAACCAAGCTAATGGACTTTTGATAAAGCGCACCGGTGACATTAATACAGAATGCGCACCGAGAAAGATAGGTAACAGCAATGTATTGACTAACCCTAGGTCGTGGAACAGCGGTAACCAGTTACAAAATACATCCTCTTTCGCACAGTGTGTTGCCTGTTGCAGTGTTTTTAAGTTTGCAACGATGTTTGCGTGGGTGACCACCACCCCTTTTGGTGTGCCCGTTGAGCCTGAAGTGTACTGCAAGAAAGCAACTTGCTCAGGGGCTGGCAAGTTGAAGGTTTCTACATCAGTTGACCCGATAAGCTCGTCAAACCCTTTAACAGATAGTGGGGCCAGTTCCATTTCTAACTGACCTTTTAGCAGGCTATTGGTGAGTATCAGACTTGCCTTACAGTCATCAATTACCGTCAGCACGCGGCCCGCGTGCTTTTTGCTTTGTGGTGGGTACAAAGGTACGGCAACAACCCCTGCGTATAAACAACCTAAGAAAGCTTGGATGTATTCAAGGCCTGGTGGATACAATAAAACCACTCGCGCACCTACGTCAACTTGAGTCATTAAAGTCTGTGCAATAGATTGAGCTTGCTGATGTAGCTGACTAAAGCTGATTTGAGATTGCTCACCATTATCTTCAATAAAAGTAAAAGCAGTCCCCTGATCGTTTGCTATGGCATGTGCTGCCAAATAATCATGAATTGTTTCCATGAGTGTTCCTTACCCTGTAGGTTGTTTATTTTTCTTATTTATTTAAGGTGGATGGTCTTTTTACAAAACAGCATCTCTGCTGGTACATCCATTTTTTTACAAGCTTCGAGGAATTTGGTTGACTCTTGCACCTGTCTTGAATCTTCTTCATGCTCAAGACCATTGAAATATTTAAAACAAGTTTCTAGTCCAATGGCGTAAACACAGACCTGCTTGGCATTAAAGGCCTCTACCATCGGCACCGCTTGGTTACAGTCAGATCCATCTAAGCGCCTAGAATTTTTAATATTTTTCGGCACTTTCTTGGTGTGAAGTGCGCCATAAGCCCATGTATAAGGTGCACCAACGCACTCCATACCAATCGCCAAAACGTCAAGATCAGTGAAGATTTTACCCAGTTGTTGATATAAGTTTCCGTCGGGGTTAGACGAATCAGCACCAAAGAAACACTTTTTACCATGCGCCTCAATGTACCAAGCAGCCTTAGAACGAATATTCAGATCACCGTGCTCCCCTAGGAAAGGTAAGCTCACAATACGGCCATGAGGAATCGCGATTTCCTCTAAATCATCAACTTCAATCACGTCAAAGTTCAATTGCTTGAGCATTAATCGCAATGATGGGTCAGCAATGGTGCCACCATTATTTTTCGGTACAATCACCTGCTTTGTTTTGTATCTCAACTGCAACAGTGTCTCTATATTCGCGTGGTCCATATGGGTATGAGTCAACAGAATATAATCGATGGTTTGGGGCAGTTCGCTGTAGCCTATCATTGTGCCATCGTTATTATGCTCTCGTGAGGCGATAATAGGGTCGACTAAAATACACACGTCTTTGGTTTCAACCATAAAACCCGCGTGTCCGGTATAATTCAGTCTAACGCCTTCTTCAACTGGCACATGTTTAATCGCAGGCTTTTCCGTCGTAAACAACTCGCGGTATGCAACTCCACCGGTTTGCTCTAGGCCTGCAAACAACGCATCAACTTGCTCTACAGATAAAGGCTTTTCTCTTGCCTGAAAAATGGCATCGACAATGGGTGAGTTAAAGTCAGCATTAACCTGTAAATGGTTCGCATCAGGAAGACGTGGTGTACTTAAAACAAATGGTCGCTCTCCCACTTTAGACAGTAAGCCGAAAGACAAACTTTGCAACGAAGGCTTGTAATATTGGCTTCTGTACATTAGTGGTTCAATGATGCGATAAGATGGACGGTGCTCCATATCCAAAAAGAGTTCCACACACCCTTTTAACGGGTCAGGCACCTTATCATAAAGATGCTCTATGCTTTCTCCGCTAGTGTGAGCATAAAGTAGATCATCTAAATACTTAACGGCATCAGACAGCTCTATTAAGTCACCACATCGCTCATCAAGCTCAGCAATCAGAGCCTTGATGTCATCGACCTGCTCTTCTGTACAATTAAGAAACTCTCCACCGGTGAGTACCGACTCTTTGGAAGCGATGATATGCAACTTATAGTTTTTAACGAAAGATTGCATAATTCGACGATGGGTGTTGACCACATGTCGCGCACAAGTAACCGGAGGCATAAGATATGGCCAGGCATACCAATGGTTTAATAAAGGTTCAAAGTAAACGTCAGGTTTTAAATATAGTAATTCGTTATTCATTGTTATTATGCTCAATTAAGAAAACTCTAAAAAAACGGTTTCGAGAAAAGGGGTGCTATTTCCAGTCAAAATCTTTACCCAATAAAGCAAAGAGCTTTTGATTGTAAGGTCGATAAAACTCAGAGAGTTTGTCGTTGCTACTTTGCTCGGGTCGAGGAAACTTGATTGGGTTCTCATTGGCCTTTTCACCGTATTCAGGAATGTCTATAACGGATAACCCCAAGAACTTTTGTACTCTTTCCAAAGTCGGCTGACGCCCTTTGAAATACTCAGCAGAATCTAGAATCAGAACATTTTCTTCGCCAAACCGTGCCATCCATTGCTCTACCGCTTTGTAATAAATACCCGTTTCCAATACGGGAAAACCACATGCTGATGTCATTGCTACACTGGGGAACAAATCCAAAGCTCTATCTATGTAGCTTTCAAAACTATCGAAATAAGGGGAATTCTCTAATCCCTTGCCACCTAAAAACATTTCCCACTTCCAATGCGTATAGGCTCTAGCAACAGGGTCTCTCAGAGTAATGATAATTTTCGACTCAGGATTGAGCTTATACAGCTGTTCCATCATCTCCATGTTATTTAGTTCAGGCTTAAGATAGCCACACCTTACCACCCCCCCACTTTGCCTCTCTAAACGCTCCTTTTCCCTGCGTGTTGGGTAAAATAGCTTTATGCGCTCAGTGCCTTTACAGCTGATCTCTTTTGCTAACGGGTGCATCACATTGGGGTGCATTTGCAGGTGCGTCACCAAATCGCTTGAACCGCTTTTAACTGGGCCTACAACAACATAATTGGGTGCGATTCTATCTTTGGAATACAAACCTCTGAGCAACAACCGCCAATTCGGAACTTTGGAAAAGTAGTAGCTCAGAAACTGATATTCCACTAACCCAAATAGAAGCTGCGTGGGGTTGTGAAACAGTGACTTACCTTGATATTTGCGTACACGATATTCGGTAGACAGTTCAAATGCCCTAAAGAACTTTTTCAAGTCGCCACCAGCCATGCCATAACTCTTATCCGTCTGCATGTGCTTCCTCCCTACGATGTTTGCCAACAGCCTGATTATCTTCATGATTATCAGACGCCTGCTGCGTCAGCATGTCCTTCGTTAGCTCTTGTGCAACTTGGCCGTTTTCCATTTTCACTACCTTATCCGCGAGGTGAAAATATCGGTCATCATGAGTAATGACGATCACCATCTTGTTGAGGCGTTTTAACTCCGGCAAAATTTGGTAGTAGAATATATCTTTAAAGCTGGGATCTTGATCTGCGGCCCATTCATCAAACACATAGATTGTTCGGTCTTCAAGGTAAGTGACCAATAATGCAAGGCGTTTCTTCTGTCCGGCAGATAAATCTGTGGTTGAAAATACGCCATCATGAATGGTTACTTTCTCATCTAAACCCAATTCTTTTAAGTTTTCAGCTGCGCGTTGATCAAGCTCATCTGGGGCTAAACCATATAGTTTTGTAAACAGATAAAAGTCTGAGTAGATAGCCGATATGCTTTGACGACAAGCCTCACGGTTAAGGTTCGTTACCGCTTGGTCGTCAAAGCAGATACTCCCCTTACTGGGAACGTAATGCAAAGAAAGTAATTTTGATAACGTTGTTTTACCAGAACCATTACCACCCACTAGGTAGGTCACTTCGCCACGATGTAATGTTAAATCTACAGGGCCAAGATGAAACTCCTTATCCTCGCTGCTTTTTGCAGGATAGATATATTCAACACCTTTCACGTGTAATTGCTGACAATCTATCGCCTCAGACCAATCTGAAGTTTCTTCAATTGGCATTTCTTGCAATAACTTATCAAGCTTTTTCGCGGCAATACGCGCCATTATGATGTTATTTACCAAACTGGTGAGTGCAGCCATCGGACCGGTGATATACAGCAGCACCATCACAATTCCCTGAAGGTTGTTCTGAGACAAGCCATAGTAATTAGCCATGATGTAAGTCACGATACCTATTGCAAAAAAGCTAATCAGCGTGCCGTAGTTCATGCCCGCACTTAGATAAAATCGGCCTCGTTTTTGTGCTGCTCTGAACTTTTCTTCATAAGCATGAAGACTCTCTTCCAAGAACGCTTGTTTCTTTTGCTGGTTTAACTTAAGTTCCTTGGCACCATAAATAAGCCCTCGCATCCCTTCTTGAATACCATCGAAGCTATTACGTGATCGGGCCATATATTTCTGCCCAAAAAATAGCGGAATACGATACGTCAACGCACCAAATATGATGATCGCAACGATAAATAGAAACACTTCAAGTTTTAAGTACATCAAAAAGGCCAACATTCCAAACAACGTCGCTGATGCCACCAAAATATTTGGAAATACTGCTGCCCCTTCTGTCACACGCGCAATGTCATTGTTCATTGCCGTTAATATGCGCGACTGACCGATTTGCTCTAAACTCTGAATTGGTAGTTGAGACACTCGCTTATATAGCTTTTTGCGTAAACCCACCGTGGCGTCGATAGATGTTTGTGCAACCATGGTTTCAGATGTCACACGACATAGCAAAATGAACATCACTATTGAAAAATAGTAAAATGCTTGGGTAGGTGACGTGATTTCAAATGTGCCCAATAACCAATATGAAGATTCAAACTCTGGTTGCATCAATCTACTCAATGCAGGCTGTAGCGAAAGTAGTATTAAAGGTACGACAACGGCATACGCCATCCCCGCCAACGAGCCCAACAAAATAGAAAAGAATACTTTGTTGGGTGAAGTCGCTGTTAACAGCTTAAACAAACCTGTAGGTGAGTTCGCTTGATTGTCTTTCATTTTTAAGCTCCTTTTACACAGCTGCTATTGCGCGGGTTCTAATATCAGTGTGGATACTGATTGGTCGTCAGTATCTAACGACATTGGCCACAGCTTTAAATGCTTAAAAGGCGCAATGTTGTCGTCATAATGCTCGCTGATGACATTGCCACTTTGCCCAGTGCTATTTATAAAGCCACCCTTGTTCTCATTACCTAAATCAATAACTTGACGATAATTTCCAGTAGACACTGTGCGGTAACCATTATCTTCCGTGTAACCCCAGTTACCACTGTTTACGGTATAGCGATCACCGCCCCCTTCTATGGCGCGATCAAAGATAGAATTCCACAACTGCATGTTGGTAAACACGAGATGTGGAAAATAGCTTTCATGTACCTCTCCCCACGTTGCGTCTTTGCCAATTTGACGGTTAATTTCATCTATTGCCCCGTCCAATGCCAGAAGTGCTAACTCTTCACACGTTTCCGTTTCTTCTGTATTGATTCGGTCACACCAGTTGAATTTCACCGCACTGTTGTTATTAATGACCGCGTTTATAAACGTTGGCTTTAAGCGAGTTACAAAAGATTGCAAATTGTTTCCTCTGGCTTCATGCAAGATGTTTCCACGCAGCTCGTCACTGACCAATAAGCTGTTAAAGTGGCGCAGCCATACTTCGTAGATGACCGCCTCTTGGCTTTGTCCAGAGACAACACCATCCCATCCCTTGAGTCTATCTATCGTGGTTTGTTGTTGCGTATTTTGTGGAGATAACCCTAAGAAAAACGGCAATAGCTGCTTAGTTTGCAAACTATCCACATTACCCTGAAGCGCGACAAAGTCCTCTGCCGTAATTTTCTTTCCTTGTTCGATCAAACCTTGAATGGTTGTATTAATACGCTCAGCGCGATAAGGCACAGCCCAAACATTTGAGATGAGATGAGGGTACTCTTCGCTATGATTCTTGTTATTTGCGTTTGCAACATATCCAATTTCGGGGTTGAACTGATGAGGTAACTCGTCGTTTGGAATGTATCCACTCCACTCATAACGCGAATTCCAGCCCGGTACAGGTAGTCGGCCGTTACTATGGTGGCGAATGGGAATGCTGCCTGCAGCAAAAAGTCCAATATCTCCGTTTTGGTCAGCATAAACAAAGTTCATAGCCGGTGCGACATAGCCGTCAAACGCCGATTTAAAGCTGTTCCAATCGCTTGCATAATTAATATTGAGAAAGCTTTGAAACGTTTTGTCTTGCTTTTCCAGTGCACTCCATCTAAACGCTAAGGGACGCTCTACTCGACCCATCGCATCACTTATCAATGGACCGTGGCGGGTTTTTCTAACTGGCCATTTGACGGCTGGGATAGGGTTGGTTAAAAATTGAGGAAAATCAGACCTAACATGGATAATTTCTTCTTCCACTTCCATGTCAAACCATTGGCCATCTACCTCATACTGATTATCATCCAATGGATTGGTACGAACCACATATAAATCTTGCGCATCAGCAAGCATATTGGTGGTTCCCCAAGCAATCGATTCGTTTCTTCCCATCAAGACGATGGGGGCACCAGGATACGTCGCACCGGTTACACTGAGCTTGTCACCTTTAATCTCAGCGAGATACCAAATAGCGGGGATCTCTAGTCCCAAATGCGGATCACTCGCTAACAGTGGAAACCCGCTTTGAGTATACTTGCCTGATACCACCCAAGCATTACTGCCAGTTCCTTCCCCGCCTAAGTTAAATTGCGGCTGCATCTGGTTATTTTGCGCTAGTAGGCCCTCTATAACGCTCTCATCTAGCTGTGAAATCGCTTCCATATCTGAAAAGCGCTCTGCATTTACATTGGGCATTAGTTCATTTGCTTTTGCCACCCCGAGCTCTTTGATCAGTGCACTTAGTGTCAGCTCATTACCAAAGTTCAATGGCCCACCTAAGTTATATGCCATCAGTTTAACCAGAGTAATTGAATTAACAGGCTGCCATAGCTCAGGTTCAACATCTAACAGCTGAAATTCAAGCGGTAAGGTATGACCCTCCTTGACCCAAGCATTCACACCGTTGGCGTAAGACTCCAACACCTTGAGTGAATGCTCATCTAACGACTCTAAAGCAGACTCAGAAGCTCGCTTAAGGCCAAGCGTTCTCATAAACTTATCACTTTGCAGCGACTCTCGACCTAACACCTCACTTAAACGCCCAGTTGCTAGGCGCAGCGCGAAGTTCATTTGCCATAGTCTATCTTGTGCGTGCACATAACCTAACGCAAAGTAAGCATCATAATCATTATCGGCAAAGATATGCGGAATTGAGTTTTCATCTCGAACCACTTTGACGGATGAGTCAATGCCCGACAGACTAATAACCCCTTCTTCTTGCGGCAAACTTTTCAACAGCGAGCTGTAGCCGTAAACCAATAGCACCAATAAAGGAGCTACTATCCAAATTAAAAAACGAAATAGTAAAGGATGTGAGCGCATTTGCATGTCAATATTTCCTTATGAAGTCGCCTACACAGACGGACTTCAATTACACTGTTCCTTGGTGATAAAGATCCCAAAAGGATTTTGGGTTCCGTTATACAAGCCCTAAAAAGTAAACCAGTTCATCAAGTGATTGATAGAATCGGTCAATTTCTTCAGTTGTGTTGTAAATGTAAGCGGAGATACGTAGCACCTCGCCACCCATTTGCTGATCAACAATGGGCTGAGCGCACATGTGACCCGTTCGGCACATGATGCCGTAAGAGTCACTCAAAGACCTGGCGATATCTGATAAGTCCTCGCAACCTTTGATTCTTAAGCTACCAATAGCACAGCGATTTTTAGCACTTTTCGTCCCCAATAACTGAATATAATCTCGCGCTAGCGCGCCTTTAATAATTGCTTCAGTGAGTTCTTCTGTGTGTGCTAAAGATGCTTCTTCACCAAACTGCTTCAAATAGTTAAGTGCCGCACCAAAACCCAATGTCGATGCAATTGCGGGCGTGCCAGCTTCAAAACGATGGGGTATTTTTCGTTCTTGTGAGCCTTCCATATCAACCCAATCAACCATACCACCGCCGACAACCAGTGGACGTAGTTCATTCAGTCGAGCACTTTTTCCATATAAGCATCCAACCCCTGTTGGGCCTAGCATTTTATGAGCAGAAAAAGCAACAAAATCAACATCTAACTTAGAAACATCAATACGCAAATGAGGGTGAGGCATGGATTGTGCTGCATCAACGACTACAATTGCATCACATGCTTCTTTTGCAGCTTTAGTCATCTGATCGATAGGCGCAACTGTTCCCGTAACGTTTGAGCAATGTGTTAGTACTACGACCTTTGGTTTGAGTTTAAGCAGCCCATAGTAATGATCTAGATCTATACCACCTTCGTCATTTAGGTTAACCAGTCTTAAATCCGCTGCTCTTCGCCAAGGCAGCATTTGCGCGTGATGTGAGTCTAAGAAACCAACCACAATATCATCGGATTGAAGGTTTAAGCCATACGCAACCATGTTTAATGCTTCTGTCGTACCTTTGGTGAAGACTATTTCATTACCATAGGCACCTAAGTATTGTGCAATTGAATATCTAACTCGCTCATAAGAGTCGGATGCTTCTTCAGAAAGGTAATATTTCCCTCTGTGAATATTTACACCATTTTGTGAGTAATAATTAGACATCGCTTCGATTACCGAGCGTGGCTTCAAAGAGGTCGCAGCGCTATCCAAATAGGTAATTTTTTGTTCATCTATATGGCGTTCCAGAACAGGAAAGTCCGACTTACAACTTACTAAATCCATGATATTAACCTTCTTTTTTCATCTCTTACTGCAACGCTTGAAACGCATGACATAAATTTACCACCTCGATCTGCGGGTAAATAATTTGTGGTGGAGCAGTGGATGTTTCTTGTTTTTAAAGTGTCCTTGAGCATTTCAACTAGCTCATCTTCAAGTTGTTGTGTCCAAGCATCATTACTCATGTAATGGAAACTGAATTCATCATCGTCTAATTGGTTCACCTGATACATGTCTATCCATGGCGCAGGTCCAATCAGATCATCTAATTCTCTGGGCGTGATTAACGATCCATCATTGAGCCACAGTACATTTTTAACGCGCCCTTCATGACGAACCATAGGTGCAGAGTCCCCACATGGGCACGGCTCAGGACTCAAGCGATAAAGATCGCCAGTTGCATATCTAATATGAGGGGATAAACGGTCACCAAGCGTAGTGATGACCATCTCAGCCAACTCGCCAGGTTTGGCAAGTTGTCCATCTTTGATGAATTCAATATGGTAATCTTTGGTGTTAATGTGCTGATGGCCTGCTGGGCATTCGAAACCAATATAGCCCAACTCTGACATACCGAGCATATCTGCAAAGGCGACCTTGTCACCAAAACACTCTTTGATTTGGCGGCGTGCTACCTGTGTGCAGAGGGTGTACCCCGACATAATACAGAAGCCCTCTTTTTTGTGCGGTACTCTCCCCGCTTTTTTCATGGCTCGAATCAAAAATGCAAAGTGTGTTGGGTCAACAAATAGCAGGTGCGGATCGTACTGTTCTATCTCATCTAAAGCACGATGAATCATATGTTCTGGCGTTGTAAGCAAGTCATGGTATACCGGCAGCACCAATGTACCATCCGGCAACATGCGACTTTCCATCGTACTGTTGGGGTTAGCACATTCAACGTCCGAACAGTTTGGCGCTGCAAAGCGACAAGTACGTAGCTTTAATCCAGGCTTCCATAAAGACGAAAACGCTGGGTTAACTGAAATACAACTCGCTTGGCGCCTAGCGAGATCATATGACAATACCACACTCACTAATCTATCACCTTCTGTACCAGAACTTTGAAAGCGCATCACATAGGGGCTTTTCAAGTTATAACCAGAAGCGATTACCGATGCAGGGAACCCTTGGCGGTAATTCCGTTTAACTGTAGGTGGTATTTTTAATAGGTCACTGGGTTGAGTGATATCAGCTAAAGTTAGCCCAGCCTGATCAAGATGTTTTCTAAAAAAGCCTGTGTTGTTATACGCATAATCCAGCTCATTTTTTATTTTTTTAAAAGCCACGTCCACGACAATCGATTCCTTGATATAAATAAAATTATAAAATCGATACTATAACGTTTATTTTTTGAGAACAAGATGGTTATTAAAGTTTAATAAATACCGAGATACTGTTAATATTGTTAATAATTAACTGTTGAAAATAACGAAATACTGATTTATTTAACAAAAAACAAATCGATAGAGCAATATAGAGACCTACAGCTCTAGTGAAAAACATTTAAAGCATTGAATAATAAAGTTATTTTTTTAAATCACATTCGTATAATATATATAAAGCACAGCTATTATATTAAATTTCAATGCATTACATCCCTCCCTTAGACAAAAGGGTGAAGTCTACTCATTTCTTCAATAAAATTGGCTTCCCATAGCACCCACATTGTGAATTGTTGATTGCACTAGACATTTATATATTTGCAAATAGCAAAACTATCGATGTTAGATAAGCAAATGCGGAGCAAAATTTAACCAAGAAAGTTCATAATATAGGCAAAAATACCCATTAATCGCAGGTTAACTGTTCAGTAAGGTGTACACTTTGCGAGCACACTTAGGATTGTAGGTATGAATTATCATCAGGATAGACTTGCATAACATATATCTGTGGATTTCCTGCTGTGCTGTTTCCCAACATTTCAAAATAAAACTAGTACTTTTGTATAGTTATAGTCTAGGCTACGGGGCAAGAATAAATAAGCATTTTACAGCACGAACCAATACAGGCACAAATTACGCGTCATCTAAGTCGCAATATTGTTTGATTTTTCATTATTATAAAAAGCAGTTATCGGTCCCTAATTTTCTCACTTATCCGCTTTTTCATACATGTGTTAGCAATAATGATCAGGCAAACATGACCGTTACCAACGGCCAATTCTATGTCCAAAGTGCAACACATCAATATGCTAAGATATCCCTAACAATTGCTGCTGCAGCTCATGAACTTGATCACGCACTTTGGCAGCCTGTTCAAACTCTAAGTCACGGGCGTGTTGCATCATTTTCGCTTCAAGCTCCGCTATTTGTGCTGCTAACTGTTTAGGATCAGAATCAGCCATAGCCTCTTTTGGCTTTTTATGTAGCTTGGCTTTGGCAATATCTGCCTCTGACACCTCTTCGCCTGTGTCCATCACATCTGTGATCTTCTTAACCAAAGCTTGTGGCTCAATGCCATGCTTCTCGTTGTAAGCTTGCTGAATAGCACGACGGCGCTCCGTTTCATCTATCGCCTTACGCATAGACTTGGTGATCACATCGCCATACAAAATGGCTTTACCATTGAGGTGGCGAGCGGCACGCCCTATCGTCTGGATCAATGAACGAGCTGAACGTAAAAAACCCTCTTTGTCCGCATCTAAAATCGCAACCAAAGAAACCTCTGGCATATCCAAGCCTTCACGAAGTAAGTTAATACCTACTAGCACATCAAACACGCCTTTTCTGAGGTCACGAATGATCTCCATGCGCTCAACCGTGTCAATATCAGAGTGTAAATAACGTACCTTTACATCGTGATCGTTCAAATAATCCGTTAAGTCTTCCGCCATACGCTTGGTCAACGTTGTGACCAGCACGCGCTCTTGTTTTTCAACACGTAAATAAATCTCGGATAATAAATCGTCAACTTGCGTCGCGACTGGCCGCACTTCCAATTGTGGGTCTAGAAGCCCTGTCGGCCTGATAACCTGTTCCGCCACATCACCGTTTGACTTTTCCAGTTCAAAATCACCCGGTGTGGCAGATACATAAATAGTTTGTGGCGCTATGGCTTCAAATTCATCAAACTTGAGCGGTCGGTTGTCCATAGCTGAGGGCAAGCGAAACCCGTACTCAACCAAGTTTTCTTTGCGGCTTCTGTCGCCTTTATACATCGCCCCGATTTGCGACACAGTCACGTGTGACTCATCAATGATCATCAATGCATCATCTGGCAAATAGTCCAGTAATGTGGGTGGTGGCTCGCCCGGTGCTCGCCCTGATAAATAACGGCTGTAGTTCTCAATGCCTGAGCAATAACCAAGCTCGGTCATCATTTCAATATCGTACTGAGTACGTTGCGCGACACGCTGCTCTTCAACCAGTTTATTATTATCAAGTAGCTGTGCTCTGCGGTCTTTAAGTTCAACCTTAATTCTGTCAATGGCATCAAGGATCTTTTCCCGCGGCGTAACATAGTGCGTTTTTGGATAGATAGTGGCTCTTATCAGATGTTTTTCTACCGCCCCTGTGAGCGGGTCAAACATACTAATACGCTCAATTTCATCGTCGAACATTTCTACTCTAATCGCGTATGAATCCGATTCCGCTGGGAAGATATCTATTACTTCACCGCGAGCGCGATAGGTGCCTCGGCTAAAATCCAAATCATTGCGAGTATACTGTAGCTCAGCAAGACGTCTGAGCATGTCTCGTTGATCTATAGTGTCGCCCACTTTGAGCAACAACATCATTTTCATATACGAGTCTGGGTCGCCCAAACCATAAATCGCCGATACGGATGCAACAATGATGGTATCTCTGCGCTCTAGCAGTGCTTTGGTCGCTGACAAACGCATCTGCTCGATATGTTCATTAATCGAGGCATCTTTTTCTATAAATGTGTCGCTGGCAACCACATAGGCTTCTGGTTGATAATAGTCGTAGTAAGAGACGAAGTACTCAACGGCATTGTCAGGAAAAAACTCTTTCATTTCGCCATAAAGTTGAGCCGCCAACGTCTTGTTATGCGCCATGATAATGGTTGGTCGATTCAGGTTGCTGATGATGTTCGCCATAGTAAAGGTTTTACCTGTGCCTGTGGCTCCCAACAGAGTTTGATGTGCCAAACCCGCTTCCAAACCGTCACATAATTGAGCGATCGCTGTGGGCTGATCACCACTGGGAGAAAACTGCGATACTAGTTTAAACTCGTCACTCATCATGCAAACTCCTTTAGTGATGCATCATGCATTCTGGTCAGGTTATGATTAAACCACTGATATGCGACACAAGCCGTAACCAGATTACCAATTGCCGCACCGATAAATAAACCTGTTAAGTCTCCAACTAGCGACCCAACGTACGCAAAAGGCACATAAAAAACAAACAGTCGAACCACACTCAAAATCAACGCATTCATTGGTTTATGTAATGCATTGAAAGATGAGTTCGTCAATATAATCATACCTTGTAAACCGTAGCTCAATGGCATGATATAGATAAACAATTCGATCACCCTCACAACTTCAGGTTCATTACCAAAAGTGCGGCTGATCAGCCCAGAAAAAATCAACAAAAGTAAATAAACACCCAACTGCCATAGCAACACAAATTGAAGCGTTTTACGGTAGGCTTGCTTGACTCTATCATATTTACCAGCACCATAATTTTGGCTGACAAACGGTGGCAACGTCATAGACAGCGCTAACACCACTAAGCTTGCGATGGACTCAATACGACTGCCCACCCCAAATGCGGCCACGGCTTCCGGACCATATCCGGCAACAATGGCGGTCATCACAGCCATTGCCATCGGAGTCAGCATGTTAGCTCCTGCAGCAGGAAAACCGATTTTTAGAATTTTACGGCTCGCACTTATCACACCTTGTTGCCCACCATGCAGACTTAGTAAACGTTTTTTGATTGCCAATAAATATAAGATGATCACCACCGCGACCGCCCAAGCAATCACACTGGCAATCGCAGCCCCTTTTATGCCAAGTTCAGGAAACGGGCCAACACCAAATATTAGTAGAGGGTCTAACACTGCATTAATTAACCCCGCAAAGCCCATAATAAAGCTGGGTGTTTTGGTGTCACCGCTGGCACGCAACACCGAGTTTCCTATCATCGGAGTTATCAAAAATACGCTACCTAAAAACCAGATGGAAATGTAGTCATAGATATAAGGCATTACCTGCGCGTTCGCACCGAGTAATTTAAAAGTTGGTTCAATAAGAGCGAACCCCACAGCCGAGAGAGAAAATACAAAAACCGCAGATATCAAAAGTGAAATTGTGGCATCAAATTTTGCTTCTTCTATTTTGTTAGCGCCAAGCGCCTTGGCTATTACCGCTGAGGTACCAATACCCAATCCGATAGCAAGGCTAATAACCGTAAATGTCACTGGGAAGGTAAAACTGACTGCTGCTAATTGTTCGGTGCCGAGTAAACTGATAAAGAATGTATCGACGATATTAAACATCATCAGTGTGATCATGCCGAAAATCATAGGGATGGTCATTCGTTTTAAAGTGACTGCAATGTCCCCGTTTAGGATATCATTGCCTTTATCTGGATTGTGCACTGACGACATAGTAATGTTTATTCTCCTATAGTGAGCCTGGCATTTTAGATCATCCCTGACTTTAAACCCAGTCAAATAACCTGAGATTTTGCCTCTCACCGATTACCATACACAAAATCAGGATCAAAGACATTTGCCTATGATAGACCGAGCTAGCGCTTAAAAATGTTCAAAACCCCCCTAAATGACAAATTAGTTACACATTTAACAACCAAGAGTATTTTTTTTGCACAACAAAAGTGCGTTTTGGTCATAAAAAGTTCACTTATATCAAAAACTGCGCCAATAATAAGCAATTTTAGTAAAGTATTGATTTTATTATCAAAAAATAATTCCATAAAAAATATTGAAATGCTTGGAGGGCACTATTTTCATAGCGTTGACACACTTCTTAAATATTAATAAACAATGTTATCCACAGATTCCGTGGATAACTCAATAAACACCAATAGAATAAGGGGCTGTAGAGAGATCATTTCTGACACCTTAATAATTGCAAGTTGATCTGACCGATCACAGCAACAAATTTTCGGCTTGATCTTTGTGGAAAAGCATCCACATGAACGTTCCTTTTATAGGCCCTTTTTATTCCACTTAACAGCATAAAAACATTACTACCTGATTAATAAGGAGTTTTAATATATGACGGAAAATCTATGCAGATTTACTCGCAGCCCTAGTCACAAAATCTCCATTAGGGCATAGATTGAGGACAATTTTCATCACTCTAGAGAGCGATCTTTTCTATAAGATCTTCAACTACAAATTTGGATCTCAAAGAAAAGCTTATAAAATCCGCAGTTCGATGCTTTTTTAGCTCAAAAGCTTAATAATCACACATTTTGTAGATTTCGATTAATAATCAAACAACCTTACTCATCCCGTTTCTTATCTAGTGCTGTATCAGTGCAATAATTTTCAGCAAATCGGATAGAAAAGCAGCGAATGAGACAGTTTTTTAATTTTATGACGTTTTATTGGTTGACACCTTGCAAAGGGGTCATTAATATTTCGCCCCGTTGAGAGATACACGCTTCCCCCTTAGCTCAGTTGGTTAGAGCGACGGACTGTTAATCCGCAGGTCCCCCGTTCGAGTCGGGGAGGGGGAGCCAAATCTTTTAACGTAACGATTCCCCCTTAGCTCAGTTGGTTAGAGCGACGGACTGTTAATCCGCAGGTCCCCCGTTCGAGTCGGGGAGGGGGAGCCAATCGTTAATGTAATCGTTCCCCCTTAGCTCAGTTGGTTAGAGCGACGGACTGTTAATCCGCAGGTCCCCCGTTCGAGTCGGGGAGGGGGAGCCACATTACACTCTCTTCTTTATATATTGTTCCCCCTTAGCTCAGTTGGTTAGAGCGACGGACTGTTAATCCGCAGGTCCCCCGTTCGAGTCGGGGAGGGGGAGCCAATATCACTTTTAAATAGACATTCAAGCACTTTTGCACTACCCTACAACAGTTTAGATCCGTTCAAAAAGATTATGATTTTTGGCAGTTTTCTTCCCTCGTTGATAGATAAAAATAATGGCTGAATAATGGCTAGTTTCAAGAAACTCGTATTGTTACAATTTTTCTCATGGTTGATATTTTCACTCCTTGGCGTGTTATTTTTTGCATCGAGCTTCGACTCCGCAGTAAGTAAAGCACAGCAAAGTGCTCAAGCGATGGTTACTCAGTACATCCATGATAAAACGATGGCTGAAGTAACACCCCAACATATTCAGACCGCCCTTGCCGATGGCCAAGTCTTTTCGACGTTTATAGTGCGTAATTTTAACGGTGAAACAGTTTTAAATATTAGTGAGCCAAACTCATTACCAGTGTTAGCAAGTATTATAGAGTCAAGTATCAATGCGGTAAGACCTCAATTTGCTGTCAATAAAACCAAAGACATTAAAATTGAGTTTGTGATCAACGCACAAAGCCAAGGCCAACTCTTACAACAAACTATGTTACTGACATTTGCGGTGACTGCCCTATTGGCATTTATTCCAATCTTTTATATGCGCACCATATACCGTCGGCTGATCCGAAATGTAAGTACCACCGTGGCTGATGCCGTCGATGTCTATATTACCCGTAACCAAAACTCAGCAGACATTGACAGTGAGTTTGACACAGAAGAAATGCAATCTTTGGGTGCCGACCTTACGCCATCATTTAAACGCCTGGCACACTTTTTAAAGAGTAAAGAGCACGACATTAAAAGTGCTGCACAAAGCATTAAACAAGAAGCTTATAAAGATGTGATTACAGGCCTTGGCAATCGCAATATGTTTGTTGAGTACTACGAGCACCATATCGAGTCAGCGACTAATAAGACCTTTGGTAGTTTGGCCATGATCCGCTGTAGTGAGCTACAAATCATCAACCAGACACGCGGCTATCAAAAAGGTGACGAATACATCAAATCAGTATCTGACATCATTAAACATGTCAGCGGCACCTATACTGGTAGTCAGACTTTTAGGCTAAACAGCTCTGATTTCGCTGTATTGCTACCCAATGTGCCTTCTAAAGAAGCGGAACATTTCGGTGAGACATTACAATCTAGATTTACACAATTTCAGCAAAACCAAGAGCTTAGTTCTGTGGCAAATACAGGTATTGTGTCTTACGAATCAGGCAAGCCGCTAGGTGAGCTACTCTCTGTGGTTGATAACGCCATGAGCATGGCACAAAGCAAACAAGCCAATGCTTGGCACTTACAAAGAGAATCAGACCTTGTTAACAATGTAGGCGCCAGTTTTGGTAATCAAAACTGGCGTAAAGTGATCAGTGAAGTGATAAGCTCAAAGCGTGTTTCGCTGATGATGCAAAATATCATGCCAGTAGGTAAAAACACCAAAGCCTATGCCGAGATCCAAGCGCGCTTTAAAACCGAAGAAAATCAAATGCTGCCAACAGCCTCCTTTTTGGCGATGGCTGAAAAGCTCGAAATGGCCATTGATATTGACCGCTTGATCATTGATACCTCTTTGGAGCTCATCAAAACACGTAACTTTACCGAGAAATATTTTGGTATCAACGTTACCGCATCCAGCGCCCATAGCGACCAATTTGTGATTTGGCTAGAGCGCCGTTTACTCAAAGATGCCAACATCGCATCTAAACTTATATTCGAAGTGAGTGAGTTTGGCCTACAACAGAACATTAAAGCCAGTAAGCGCTTCATTGATATGGTTCACCGTGTTGGTGCACGCATTACGGTCGAGCGATTCGGTGTGGGTTTAACATCCTTCAAGTTTTTCAGAGACCTTAAACCTGATTTCATCAAGATGGATGCAAGTTATACCCGCGGCTTGGAAGAGGATAAGAACAATCAATACTTCATGCGCTTAATGGTCGATTTAGCACATAGGATTGGAGTAAATGTGTTTGCGGAGGGCGTTGAAACGCAAGAAGAAAAGCACATTATAGAAACACTCTGCCTAGATGGCGTACAAGGCTACTACATCGAAAAGCCAAAGGAAATTTAGCGGCGCTGCCCTATTTTTCAAACAAGGCCATTTTATATGGCCTTGTTTGTTCTTGTATGTTGGACTAGTGTCAACATTTTAAGGCACATATGGCCTACCATAGCTTTTAATTCTGTGATTTTTTTATGATCTTAGCGCACAAAATTGCTAGAATCACGGCCATCTAAAACTCACCTCAGTTTTTAGCAAAAGGGGCTGCAATGACTGAATATATCATGTTGCTTATCGGTACTGTGCTGGTAAACAACTTTGTTCTGGTTCAATTTTTGGGACTTTGCCCATTTATGGGAGTCTCAGGAAAGTTAGACACAGCCGTGGGTATGTCTTTGGCAACCACGTTTGTGCTTACTTTGGCATCCGTAACCAGCTATTTAGTCAACCAATATATCCTGTTGCCACTGGAGCTAACCTTCTTAAGAACCATGAGTTTTATTTTAGTGATTGCCGTTGTGGTGCAATTTACTGAAATGGTGGTGCGCAAAACCAGCCCCACATTGTATCGACTATTAGGCATTTTCTTACCTTTGATAACCACAAACTGCGCTGTATTAGGTGTTGCATTATTGAATATTAAAAAGGATCACACTTTCATTGGCTCTGCGGTCTATGGGTTTGGTGCCGCTGTTGGTTTCTCTTTAGTATTGGTGTTATTTGCCGCGATGCGTGAACGACTTGCCGCGGCTGACGTACCCACGCCTTTTAAAGGCGCTTCTATTGCGATGGTAACCGCAGGACTTATGTCGCTGGCCTTTATGGGCTTTTCTGGATTAGTGAAATTATAACCATGACTTTGTTTTATGCCTTAATCGCGCTGGGTTCTCTAGCGCTTATATTTGGACTGATACTTGGCTACGCTGCGGTCAAATACCGAGTTGAAAGCAACCCTATCGTTGATCAGGTTGATGCCATATTACCGCAAACACAATGTGGCCAGTGTGGTTACCCAGGTTGCCGTCCCTACGCAGAAGCCATCGCCAATGGTGATGAGATAAACAAATGCCCCCCAGGTGGTGAAGCCACGGTCAAAAAGCTGGCCGATTTAATGGGAGTTGAAGCTAAACCTTTAGCCGGCGGTGAAGAGGCTGAGCCTGTAAAAACAGTAGCGTATATTAGAGAAGATGAGTGTATTGGTTGTACAAAGTGTATTCAAGCCTGTCCGGTTGATGCCATTGTCGGGGCAACAAGACAAATGCATACGGTCATTGATGACGAATGTACTGGCTGTGATTTATGTGTAGAGCCCTGCCCTGTTGATTGTATTGACATGCTACCCGTTGAACAAACTAAGCAAACTTGGAAATGGCAATTGGACGCCATTGCCATTAAACAAATAGATTAAGAGGTTTAAGTGGACTCGTTACTTGAACAAATTGAACGTGGCACCTTGTGGCAATTCCCTGGGGGCGTTCACCCACCTCAGAAAAAGTCGCTTTCAAATCAGCAACCTATTGCAAGGTTGCCACTGCCTGATAAGCTTGTACTACCTCTTAAACAGCACATAGGTGCCAATGGTCAGTTATTAGTTAATGTCGGTGATAAAGTATTAAAAGGCCAAGCACTTACTAAGCCCACAGCCAACTGGTCACTGCCAGTACACGCCCCCACATCAGGTGAGGTCATTGAAATTAAACCAATGCCTTCGGCACACCCGTCAGCATTGCCAGAGCTGAGCATTGTGATGACGCCAGATGGCAACGACACATGGTGTGAACTGAGCCCTGTTAGTGACTTAAACAAGCTTGACCATAAAACACTGATCGATCTTTTACACAATGCGGGCATTGCCGGCATGGGCGGTGCGGGTTTTCCAACCTATGTTAAAGCCGACAGCCATCAGCCGATTGAGTTTCTAGTTGTTAATGGCGTGGAATGTGAGCCGTATATCACAGCCGATGACCTTTTGATGCGTGAGCATGCACAAGAAATTGTGCAAGGCATTGAAGTTATGCAGCAACTGCTCAAACCTCAGCGCGTCTTGATTGGTATCGAAGATAACAAGCCAGAAGCTATTGCGGCGATGAAGCAGGCAAGCGCCCATAACACTGCGATTCTAGTGCGAGCCATTCCAACAAAATACCCGTCTGGTGGTGAAAAGCAACTTATCCGCGTGCTCACTTCAAAAGAAGTACCAAGTACTGGGATCCCTGCGGATATTGGTGTACTGGTACAAAACGTAGGCACCTTGTTTGCTATTAGCGAAGCGATTTATAAAGGAAAACCGCTGATTGAGCGAGTGGTGAGCGTCACGGGCAACACCATTGGCAAACCACAAAACGTCTGGGCATTGATTGGTACTGAAATCAAGCACCTACTTGATTGCCAAGGCTTTACGCCTGTACCTGAACAGCGTGTCGTGATGGGCGGTCCCATGATGGGCTTTACACTTCCTACCGTGCGCATTCCTGTGGTAAAAACCACTAACTGTATCTTAGCGCCAGACAATCAAGAATTAGCTGAGCCTGGCGATGAAAAAGCCTGTATTCGTTGTAGCGCTTGTGCCGATGCCTGTCCGCAAAGTTTGCTTCCACAACAGTTACAGTGGTTTGCTAAAAGCAAAGACTACGACAAACTAGAAGCCTATAACCTATTTGATTGTATCGAGTGTGGCGCCTGCTCATATGTGTGCCCGAGCGAAATCCCGCTGGTGCAATATTATCGAGTTGCAAAAGCCGAGATCCGTGAGCAGAAACTCGATCAGATCAAGGCAGAGCGTGCAAAAGAACGTTTTGAAGCACGTAAAGAGCGTTTAGAGCGTGAGCAGCAAGAAAGACAAAACAGACATAAGCGCTCGACTTCCCGTTCGGCCAAACCTGACGCAGAAAAAGCAAAAGTGGCTGATGCACTTGCTAGAGTAAAACAAAAGCAAGGTGATAAATCGGCGGT
This sequence comes from Pseudoalteromonas sp. MMG022, assembly GCF_021654245.1. Taxonomy (NCBI): domain Bacteria; kingdom Pseudomonadati; phylum Pseudomonadota; class Gammaproteobacteria; order Alteromonadales; family Pseudoalteromonadaceae; genus Pseudoalteromonas; species Pseudoalteromonas sp. MMG022. The sequence continues at coordinate 33,618 of NZ_JAKFZQ010000027.1, forward strand.
ACAAGCAGCAATTGAACGAGCAAAAGCGAAAAAGGCCGCGGACGGTAGTTTAGAGCCAGATAACAGCGAAGTTGCACTCGAACGCGCACGACGCAAAGAGCAAGCTCGACTGTACAAAGAACAAAAGACAAGTGAAGATGCACCTTTAGCTGAAAGTGCTAAAGAAGACAGTGGTAAAAAAGATGCGGTTGCCGCCGCGATTGCGCGCGCTAAAGCGAAAAAAGCCGCACAGCAGGCCAAACAAGAAAACGGGCAGCCGCAGCCACAAGCCTCTGAACCTGAAACGAAAAAGTCGGATGACGACCCGCGTAAAGCCGCGGTAGCCGCTGCAATTGCGCGTGCCAAAGCAAAAAAAGCCGCACAACAGGGCGAGCAAGAAAATGAACAGCCGCAGCTACAAGCCTCTGAACCTGAAACGAAAAAGTCGGATGACGACCCGCGTAAAGCGGCGGTTGCCGCAGCAATTGCGCGTGCCAAAGCGAAAAAAGCCGCACAACAGGGCGAGCAAGAAAGTAAGCAGCCACAACAACCCGCCTCTGAGTCTGAAACACAAAAGCCGGATGACGACGACCCGCGTAAAGCCGCGGTAGCCGCTGCAATTGCGCGTGCCAAAGCGAAAAAAGCAGCTAAACAGGCGGAGCAAGAAAATGAACAGCCACAGACATCGACTTCTGAATCTGAAACACAAAAGCCGGATGACGACGACCCGCGTAAAGCCGCGGTAGCCGCTGCGATTGCTCGCGCCAAAGCGAAAAAGGCCGCAAAGCAGGCAGAGCAAGAAAATGAACAGCCGCAGCAAGAGCAGAGCGTTCAAGACGCGGGGTCAACAGACGCAACACCACAAACGCCAGAGCAAAAACGTCAAGCTGCCATCAAAGCCGCCGTCGCTAAAGCCAAGGCTAAGAAACAAGCCAAAGAACAAGAAGGAAATGATCCGTCATGAAACTAAGCATGGCCTCATCACCACACAATCACAGCCAAAAAAACCTGAGTAGGCTGATGCTTACTGTTATCGCCGCCTGTATTCCTGGCATTATTGCGCAGTGTTACTTCTTTGGTTTTGGCGTCATAGTACAGTTAATGTTAGCGCTTATTACCGCAAGCCTCAGTGAAGCCTTTATGCTAAGTGTTCGCAAACGACCGGTTTGGCCTGCTCTGAGTGATGGTAGTGCTTGGCTAACGGCGGTGTTGCTGGCTATCAGTATTCCACCGCTTGCGCCGTGGTGGATTGTTGTTATCGGCACCGTTTTTGCCATTGTTATGGTTAAACAACTCTACGGTGGACTGGGTTTTAATTTATTTAACCCTGCCATGGCGGCCTATGTATTGTTACTAGTCTCATTCCCAGTACAGATGACCAGCTGGACACCCGTCAGCAGTTTGTTGACTCAGCCTCTAAGTCTTATGGATCAAGCCTCACTCATTTTCTTTGAATACTCTGCCAATCACACAGACCTTATCGGCGCATTGACCTCTGTGGATGGCACCACCATGGCAACGCCACTTGATACGGTTAAAACCGCTGTATCACAAAACTTGACCGTGGATGAAGCCATGATGGGTAAGCAGTTTAGCGCCTATGCAGGCATTGGCTGGATGTGGGTCAATCTCGCTTTCTTAGTCGGCGGCCTGTTTTTATTAAAAACCAAGGTCATTAATTGGCATATACCCGTTGCAATGCTTGGCACACTCGCTTTTTGTTCTGCTATCGGCTTTATAATTGCGCCAGGCAGCCATGCTGGCAGCCTGTTTCACCTGCTTAGCGGCGCAACCATGTTGGGGGCATTTTTTATCGCCACCGACCCTGTATCAGCCTCGACCACTAATCGTGGTAGATTGATTTATGGCGCATGCATTGGCTTGTTGGTATACCTGATCCGCAACTACGGGGGCTACCCTGATGCCGTTGCTTTTGCGGTGTTAATTATGAACATGGCAGTGCCTTTGATAGATCATTACACGCAACCGCGTACCTATGGTCATGGAGCAGCAAAATGATAGCGCAATCTATGTATCGAAATGGAGCGATTTTAACCGCCTTTGCACTGGTAACCACAGGTGGTGTAGCCGTAGTACAGTCGATGACCGCTGAGCGTATCGCACTACAGGAAAAACAACACCTAATGCAACTACTCGGGCAAGTTTTGAGTGCACAAGAGTATGACAACAAGCTTTATCTGGACTGCACCAGCAGCAACGCACCAGAGCTTGGCCCCGGTTCGCCACATATTATTTATCGTGCAACTAAAGCAGGAGAACCCGCTGCTCTGTTAGTTCGCCACGTCACACCAAAAGGTTACAGCGGTAACATTGACATTCTAACGGCCGTTAAAGCCGATGGCAGTATTAGTGGGGTGCGTGTCACTCGTCATGAAGAAACCCCTGGCCTTGGTGATAAGGTGGAACTTGCTAAGTCAGATTGGATCACAAGCTTTAATGGCCTAACCATTAACGCTGATAACGCCAAACAATTTGCAGTCAAAAAAGACGGCGGTCAGTTTGACCAGTTTACGGGAGCGACTATCACGCCACGCGCTGTTGTTGCTTCAGTGAAACAAGCAGTTGAATATACACAGCAAAACTTCGATGCATTATTTGCAGGCAAAAACCTGTGCGCAGGAGATGTACAATGAGCGATATGAAAACCTTGTTCAAAGAAGGTATGTGGGCAAACAACCCCGCCCTTGTACAATTATTAGGGTTGTGTCCTCTGTTGGCAGTAACCAGCACGATTACCAATGCCCTTGGGTTGGGGCTGGCGACCTTGTTGGTATTGGTAGGCTCAAATGTCACCGTTTCTGTGGTGCGTAATTGGGTGCCGAAAGACATTCGTATCCCCGTGTTTGTCATGATCATCGCCGCATTTGTGACCATCGTTCAACTGCTGATGAACGCCTATACTTTTGGCTTATATCAATCCCTTGGCATCTTTATCCCCTTGATTGTAACCAACTGCGCCATCATTGGCCGTGCCGAGGCTTTCGCTTCTAAAAACAATCCCTTACTTAGCGCTTGGGACGGTGTAATGATGGGCCTAGGTTTTGCCATTGTTCTCATCGTACTAGGCACCATGCGCGAATTGATCGGCCAAGGCACCCTGTTTGATGGTGCAGACCTGTTACTTGGCCCATGGGCAGCCAGTTTGCGCGTGGAGATATTCCAGTTTAATAGCCAGTTCTTGGTGGCAATTTTACCTCCCGGAGCGTTCTTAGGCTTAGGCCTGCTGATCGCCGCTAAAAATGTGATTGATGCACAAATTAAAGCCAAAGCCGCACCTTCTTCAGAACCTGAAAAGGCACCCAGAGCACGTGTTACCAGTTTAACGTAAAAGAATAAGAAGCAGTTATGAACAAACAAAAACGTATTGAAATACTCACCCGCCTGCGCGATGACAATCCGCACCCTGAAACCGAACTTGAGTACTCATCGCCGTTTGAATTGTTAGTAGCCGTTACCCTCTCTGCGCAGGCCACTGATGTGGGGGTTAACAAGGCCACCCGCAAGCTGTTTCCTGTTGCCAACACACCACAGGGCATTTTAGATTTAGGTCTTGAGGGTCTACGAGATTACATTAAAACCATTGGCTTGTTTAACTCAAAAGCAAACAACGTCTACAAGATGTGCCAAATTTTGGTTGAAAAGCATGGTAGCGAAGTACCCGAAAACCGCGAAGCCCTAGAGGCATTACCCGGAGTCGGCAGAAAAACCGCCAATGTAGTACTGAATACCGCCTTCGGCTGGCCCACTATTGCCGTTGATACCCATATTTTTCGCGTTTCAAACCGTACCAAGTTTGCCATGGGTAAAGACGTGGTAGAGGTAGAGAAGAAGCTTGAAAAAGTGGTGCCCAAGGAGTTTAAAGTGGACGTTCACCACTGGCTTATTCTACATGGCCGCTATGTGTGTACCGCCCGCAAACCCAAGTGTGGCTCGTGTTTGATTGAAGACTTATGTGAGTTTAAGGATAAGGTCGATAGCTAATATCAGCGTGAGAATATGGACAATAACCTAATTGCTAGTTGGCAAGCAGAATATAGTCGCACATCATCGACCGTTATCATTCCTGATGGTTGTCGCGACTTGATAGTAAAAACGCTCGCAAATGATAAGCCAAATTGGTTCGTTTCTGAGCTGTTTGATAGCGCCGAGTTAGTCCAAATAGAAGCGAATAGCCAGTGGGCTGGATTTCGTTTAAGTCCAGGCGCACAAATTAAAGAGCAGGCGCTACTAGAGTACATTGAAGCTAAACAATATCATGCGCAAGATGTAGAGAGTTTTATTGGCGAGTTTGTTTCCTCTGAAAGCTCCATTGAAGAAGCTTTGGAATGCTTCGCCTGCGACGCAGGGTCTATAAAACAAAGCGCAGCCCAACTTGGCGTCAGTGTTAGAACCTTGCAGCGACTGGTTTTGCATAAAACAAACAGAACGCCTAGTTACTGGTTGCAGTTAGCTAGGGTTAGAAAAGCAGCTCGAAGCTTAACACACAACACGCTTTTGGCTGATGTAGCCCAAAACCATGGCTTTTCTGATCAATCCCATATGAATAGAGAGTTTCAGCGCTGGCTTGGGCTGACGCCAGTACAGCTATTCAGTTCTCCAGCTATCATCAGACAGCTCAATAGCAAAGGCTACGCTTAAGACCTGACAGGCGTACATATTTCAACTAAAAAGCCATTATTCTCAGTTACATAAGCTATTGTCTGACCCCAAGGCATTTGTGTTATATCTTGTACAAGTGACGCCCCAGCACCCAGCGCATTAGCAAGTGCTGCCTCTACATCATCAGTTTCAAAAGCTATCTCAAATGTCGGGGCTTTAGGGTTAGGTTCTGCGGGACGCTTGCCTAACTCATTCATTAGCTTCAAAGAGGAAAAGGAAAGTGTTGTACTACCTGTATCTAACTCCCCATAATCTCCACTTTCATGCAGCATTTTCTTTTTCAATCCGAATGCCTTCTCATAAAAACTGAAAGTTTCACTGACATTTTCAACATACAGTATCGTGTATTTAAATTTCAAGGTATTGCCCTCTTGTCGATTAAAGTCTCAATAAGGCTACAGATAGGTGTGCTATCTATCTTGAACAATTGCGACAATCCTCAAATTAAATGCGCTACCACGATAATTTGATAACCGACTGGCCAAGCATTGCCGTTGATAGCCATATAACTTTTCAAACATACTTAAAGCTTATGACTGAGCATTTTTATCGTACGCTTTACGCGCTTTATTGATTTTTGCATGGTGTTCATCGGCCCATGTGACTAGCTGGTACAACGGTTTTACGATCCCTTTTCCCATGGCTGTCAACTCATACTCAACCCGTGCTGGTACTTCAGGGAATACCGTTCTTTTGACATAACCTTCACGCTCTAAGTCTCGTAGCGTTTGCGTTAGCATCCGCTGTGAGATCCCTATGATTCTAGACTTCAAAGCGTTGAAGCGCTCAGCGCCATCCACCAAAGCAAATAAGATCAACATTGACCATTTATCTCCAATTTGCGCAATCACATTGCGAATTGGGCATGTCTCGTCATTATAAAACTTTCGTCTTTCTTTAATGTTTTTTTCAGTCACCCATTTCCCTTAACTATCTGTTTTATTTAAAAATAAACCTCGATTAGGTTACCTATTTGTGCCTAGGGTAGGTTTGTGTACCTAATTGCAAGAGTGGTTACTAATAATTACTATAGTCTCAGTTAGTAACCAACTCGGATTTTAGGAAATATTTATGTTTAAGGCTATTACATTTTTATTATTTGCTTTAATGAGCATGGGCTCACTCGCTCAAGGCATTGATAAACCAAGCATTGATTTTAAATCATTGCAAAAATCAAACTGGACAAAGCAAGAGTTAGAAAATGCGTTGCTCATCAAGGATTTTGTGCAAAGCCTAATGAATAATCACGATTTTGATTATGTGTTAGCACAGTACAACAACAGTGCGTACAAGCAACACAACCGCAACCTACCAGATAAAATGACGGGATTAGTTGGTTTCTTAAAAGATTTTGTAGAAGATTATCCCGAATATTCTTACGACGTTAAGCGCATTCTTGTGGATGGTGATTTTGTAATCTTTCACTCTCACGCCACTTTGTACAAAGACGATAGAGGCAATGACCAAAAAGGCATGAATATCATTGATACTTGGCGAGTTGAAGACGGCCGCATCGTCGAGCATTGGGACTCAATTCAAGCACTGGACGGCTTTATGCGTTTTTATTCGCTGATAAGCGGTGGAACCATTCGTAACGACAATGGCGTGTTTTAAGCTAAACGATTATTTCATTGGCCCCATATCTTCAGTGCTTAAAACCGCATTAAATTTGCGGTGGGTAAAAGTGTGGTGAAGTAAAAAATAGGCTCAAAAAGGTAATGCGAAGACGAGAGGGGCTACCAAAGCGCCCTCGCGTTACTAGATAACCTTATGAAATCAGTGATGAATGCACTCATGCGTGACGTCTAAGGCTTGTTGTCCGTCATTGTTTCAATTCGCTAGTCGTTATCATTACCCACTTGCTTTTTTCGTCTCCATGGCTCGATGGGTTGCGTAAAATACCTCCACCACACGTACTTCCATGGGATCACTATCATTATTAAGCAAATTCCAATGGTCGACCCTTTTACACTAACGATGCTAGGAATTTCCTCACCTGCAAGCCAAGGTGGTAGCGCAACAACGACCAACCAGAGCGCCTTCCAAACAATTTCGTAGAGCATAATCGGTAGAAATGCTAACGGGCGAAATAGGCCACCAATGGCAAATACAGCCAGTGCGAATAACATCGAATGTCCAAGCCCCCGCCATGGAGTCCATTGAGAAGCCCCCTCAAGAATGTAATTCAATTGATTTGAGCCCAGCACAAACACCATTCCCGCAAAAAATACTCTAAGCCCCCACGTTTTCCAAAGCGGTACTAATGGGGCACTCTTTTGAATTGAGTCATACTTACTCTGATTATCTACACTTGTATTCACCGCTTCGTTATCGGTGACTGATTTGCTTTTCATTACCCTAGCTCCTTTTTTAAATTCGTCTCAATACTGTCATTCGTCGGGGTTTAAAGCGTATCGATTTCGAAATTCGATGCATGAAAAAGGCAAAAAGAGGCGGGATTCATGTAAAATCACTTTAGAAATAGGGAGGAGAGAAATTGGAACCGCTAAACATCGCGCAATTATTCATTGTGTCACTGAGCCTGACACTCGCCGTTGTTCATGTTCGTCAGCGCGATACGCATGTGTTGCATTTAGCTTTTGCCGTTTTTTGTGCCTCTTCGTCTATGCATATTGCAGCTAAATTGACGGGCAACTATTGGCCGCCCTACCATCACCTTATCGGTATGCTAGGTTTTGCAACCTGTAGTGGGTACTGGCTATTTGCGCGGGCTTTTTTTCGTAAAACCAACCCTATCAATCATCATCATCTTCTTTTTGTCGCCATACTGGGAATGTGCTTGGTATTAAGGCACCTTTTACGTTTTTGCGAAAAAATGTGGCTAATAGATACCCAGTGGTTCACAACGCTCACAACCGTTTTATCCGAAGCCATTGCAATCTTATCTTCAGGCATGCTTATTCTTGCGTTTTGGGAAGGCTATCGAGTTTTACACAGTACAACCGCAACGCAACGTAAAATATCCAAAATCTATTTATCTTCACTAACGATTGGCATTGTCAGTGTTATGCTCATTGCTACGGCGCTGCCAACAGACTTATTAGCCGGTGCAGGAAGAGACTGGCTCGTCGTTTTCGCTTACACCTTGATATTAACCAACACACATGGACTGATCCGATTTCGCCAACAAAAAATTGACCAAAAAGAAGCTGATACAGGTTCTTCCGAGGGCGAAGAAAGCATGCTTGCTCACCAAATCAAAACGCTGTTGGTTGAAGAAAAACGCTTTTTAGAGCCAAGTTTGCGTGTTGTAGACATTGCACGGGAGTTAGATGTACCTGAATACCGTATTCGCACAATTATGCTCAACCATTTCAATGCCAAAAACTTTAATCACTACGTTAACCAAATGCGTATCGAACACGCTAAAACACTGTTATGCGCGCCTGATAAACAAGATTGGCCAGTTCTGGTTGTGGGGATTGAAAGTGGCTTTGCCTCTGCCGCCCCATTTACACGCGCTTTCAAGGAGTTTACAGGTTGCACACCCGGACAGTATCGCAAGCAAAACCTAACACCGCAGTAGTGCCTTTAATCAAGGCTGCGTTGGTAGTGAGCGGAACGCTCTAGCTAAGCGACTTGCTGCAATCTTAACTAGATAAGCCTTAACTTGGTCTATCAGAACTCATTTGAGGTGTTGCGCAAATTTGGCGGCCGTGTTCGCGCCAGAGGCTTTTCTTCAAGGCGTGAACATAAAGCTCTGTTGGGTGGCCCCCTGGCTTAACCAACCGACCTTTTGACGTAGGCCGGTTAAGTGGCAAAGCCACGCCACCCGAAAAACGATAAATTTACTTAGAAACAACCCGACTAACCGCGCTGCCTACCACCTGTAATGCTTTTAAAAGTACCTTATCTGTGCCGTTTTGAAAGTCATCCCAACGGGTGTTAACCAATACATCTGGATAGACGGCATCCGTTTCTTCATCAATAAAGGGGTAGTAACGCACGGACAAACTTAACTGACGCCCTGAATTGGGCAACGCAAACCGATAGCTTTCAGAAAAAGTATTGGGGTCGCCTCCTGTTGGCTCGCCAATGATTTTGGCATTAAAAATTTGTCTAAATTGAAGCACATTACTCATTGCCGCTGAAAACGTGTGGCCGTCGGTGAGTAATGCTGTTCCTGCCAACCAATCAAACTGCGGCAGCGACTGAAGACACGAAGAAAATGCCAGCCCAGTGTAAAAACTTCCCCCACTATTTCCTCGAAAATCAATGATCAGTTTAGTTGCTGTACTGTTGGTTAAGCGGTTTTTAAGCGTATCACATTGTGCTATTACGTCTTCATATTTTGGGTATTGAGTGAAGCGAAAATAAGCCGTGTCGTTATTGATAAAAGCGAGTTGGATACCTTCTAAATTGATGTTCTGAAAATCAAGCTTGGGAGTTTTTACACCGAATGCATGGGCCACTTCACTAAATGCTTGCATTGAAACGGGTGAAACATGTGTGTTGGTGATTTTACTACCTCTTCGTGTGACAAATTGTGCCGGTTGTGAGTCAATCACAACACCCAACCCTCGCAGTAACTTTTCCAGCGTGAGGAAAAACTCAAATCGTACTGCTTGACTGTAGCGGTTATCTACCCCAGGCAAATAGCTACCTAACAACTTATACAGCGCCGACACATCAATGCCATTAATACTCAGAAGCTCACTGCCAACCAAATCGCTATAATTCTTTGAACTGGCAATAATGATGAGTTTATCCGCAAAAAATTTTAATCGAAATGGGTAGTGTTTGTGGGGACCTGACATCATAAAGTAGTTGGAATGACCATCACCAATTGCAGCCGTAATTCCCATCAGCCTAGCCTCAGCCTCTACCTCTGAGAGTAAGGGGAGCGCTTTTTTAAGCTTGTCTATCTGGGCGTCAAATTCAGTTTCAGGCAGGGTATGAAAAGGAAAAATATGCTTGGTTTTTACTTTCTCTGTATAAAAGTCAATATCTTGCTCCCAAAGTTGTGCTTTGGACTCTGATAATGCGCTGGCATAACAAGGAATAAACAGAACCCAAAAGGCGATCATTAGAGACTTCATTACTATTACATTCCTTTTGAAAATTTTGACGGTGACACTGAAAATTGGCGATAAAAGGCACGCCGAAAGCTATCATAACTACTGAACCCGACTCTTCGGCTTATCTGCTCAACACTCATGCACTCATCCCCCAATAAGTCTCTGGCAAAGTTAAGTTTCATCTTTTTAAAATAATGACTTGGGGTACAACCTAGGTGTTGCTTAAAGAGCCTGGTTAATTGCCGTTCACTAAGGCAGAGCTGCTCAGCCATCTGAGCGACAGTGATCTGCTCATCCACTCTAGCGCTAAGCCAATCAAGCAGGGGCGATAGCTTTAGACTCTGTGCTGATTGAATTTGTAGAATATCTGAAAACTGATTTTGTGAACCAGTGCGCTGGATGTAAACCACCAGCTCTTTGGCAACTTTTGCGGCGATTGAATTACCGTGGTCTTCTCTAATAATTGCTAGCGCAAGGTCGACACCCGATAAAACACCCGCTGATGACCATTTATTGCCACTCTTTACAAAAAGCGGTTCACTACAGACTTCTTTGGCAGGGTTTTGTGTTGATAATTCACTGCAATGACGCCAATGAGACGTCATCGTTATATCCTCGTGAGGAAACAACTTAGCCAAAACAAATGCACCTGTACAAATGCTTATCACCCGCTTTGCACTGTTGGCTATTTTGCGCAGCTGTTGATTCTGTGTTTTAGTCAAAGTGAGTTTAAATTCCGCCGTTGACCGTGTTAAATCGGAGAGCCTTGATTTGCCTAATAGACGCAACTTCAAGCTAAGGAGAGGTTAATACTGGGCCGAGGCTTTTGTGAGTTTAAGGGTAATGGCGGCTAAGTTATATATTCCAACCCACCCTTACAAGTCACAAGGTGAGTTGAAATTTAAGCCCGAGAGCAAAGTTACATGGGATCTAGGGTTAGCAAGACCCGCTTAGAATTCAAAGCAACTTGGCATGAACGGTGAATAGCAGCCATCTGTTCTTGACCTTCTTGCCATGCACTGCCTTTTAGCAACGCGACATCAAATGCATTCAGCTGATTCACACTGCTTTCGCTATAAAACCCATTATGTACGGCGGTTTTTAGTTTGAGCGGCGCTTGCGTATTTTTGCACTGATGAATTGCCTCATTTGGCAACCACTGCGTGCCCTCACCCAGATAAGTGTTTACCAAGCGGACCGGTATTTGATCAACATGGAGTTTTGGGCACATTGCGCTTGATAGTGGCGTTAGACGCAGCCCTACACTTTTACAACCAAATAGACAAGTGAGCATGTCTGATAACAGATAAATATCTTCTATTACTTCTAACTTGCCAATGCCATTGGGCAGCGCTGCGTTTAAATGCGCTTTTAACGAGTTCATGGTAAATACATTACGAATTCCTAAACCGAGCGAACTAAACACAGCTTCAAAATAACGGTTAATTATAGGATTGTTCTCACGCTGCCAGATAGCGACACTGATATCTTGAGACACACTCTCAGTGAGTGACTCCGGTGATGAACTCGACGCCCAACTCTGTGGTAACAACTGCTTTGCAAGGGCCATATCAGTACTCCCACACTGGAAATGGATCTGGCAGCTTTGCCCAAGCATCACTTCCTTGGGCAAGCACTTGGTCAGATAACAAACAGTCATTTAACTTGCGAATAATATCCTGCTCATCTAGATCTTGCCCAATAAATACTAACTCTTGTCGTCTATCCCCAAATGGCTCAACCCATTGTGCTTCAATGGATGCTAAAGATTCTGGGTCATCAGGCCATTGCACTTTTGGAACGCCATGCCAAAACAATCCCGCCGCGCCGTAGTGCGCAATGCCACCCGCTTGATTCCAGCTGCCAGCAAACTCGGGGCGAGTTGCTAGCCAAAAAAAACCTTTTGAGCGAATTAACTTTCCAGCAATCTCTTTACTGTGTAAGAAGTCATAAAATTTCTGCGGATGAAACGGACGCCGTTCACAAAATGTGAAGCTCCGAATGTCATATTCTTGCGTTTCGGGTAAATGCTCGCCTCGCATTTCTTTAAGCCACCCAGGCGCCTGCTGCGCTTTCTCAAAGCTAAATTTTTTAGTGTTTAAAATTGCTTCTACAGGTACATTCCCGTGCTGTATCGCTATTTGTTGTGCCTCGGTGTTTAAGGTTTTTAGGATTACCTTGAGTCGCGCAAGCTCTGCTTTAGACACCAAGTCTGTTTTACTGATCAATAGCACGTCGGCAAACTCAACCTGCTCCACCAGTAAATCAGTAACGCTACGCTCGTCTTCTTCGCCGAGGCTCTCTCCCACATCTTGTAAGTATGGCGCTTGTTCATAATCATTTAGAAAGTTCACCGCATCGACAACTGTCACCATAGTGTCTAGTATTGCTATATCAGATAAACTGACTCCCTGCTCATCGGCGAACGTAAAAGTTTCCGCAACGGGTAAAGGTTCAGATATTCCAGTAGATTCAATGACTAAATAATCATACTTACCCGCTTTAGCCAAACGGTTAACTTCTTCAAGCAAGTCTTCTCTAAGCGTACAGCAGATACAGCCATTACTCATTTCAACGAGCTTTTCTTGTGCACGGTTGAAGCTGACTTCATTTTGAACCGTTGTAGCATCAATATTAACGTCACTCATGTCATTAACAATGACAGCAACTCTTAACCCTTCTCGATTATTTAAAATATGATTCAATACCGTTGTTTTACCCGCACCTAAAAAACCTGACAGTACGGTAACGGGTAATAAGTTTTTGGTGTTTAACATAGCCATATGATTCTATCTAGCAGTATAAATTGGAGACGCTAACGTTGAGCATTAGTGATCTCTAACACTTCAACTAATGTTATATTATATCATATCACGAATAAAGCATAAAATGACCGAAGGGCCATTTTAATAATCAAGAAGTTTGCAGTGGGCAACGCGTGAATGTCGTCGCAGCCTGAAGAAGGTACTTTGCTAAGAATAACTTAGGCAAGCCAGTCAGCACATTTTCCTGCTTTTGTAATACATCATGGTTTGTTGAACCGGATACCGATAAATAACGGCTAAACTGGTGAGATTAATGATCCATACACAGGTTGCATAGAGTGGCTTTAGCTTATGATAATCAAAGTAGCCTCTGGCAGTTAACTGAATCAAAAGCACAACGAGCATAAGCAGTGTAAGGGTTACGCATCGGTGTGCAGCCCAAGACATTGCACAACCTCGCAATAAATGCAACAACAGTACCGCAATGACAAACGCGCACGAATTCACCATCATTGCAAGGTAAAACATTCTTATTGCAGGGAGCCTGTCAAACGCTAAGTTTAGAAAGTAGAAACCAAACTCAGAACCGATAACATGAAACATAAATGTACACACGGCAATGATAAAGCACGAATGCATTTCATGAAGTTCACGAGAGACCATGTCTCGCTTAGTTGCAAAAAACAGTGACCACTTATGACGAGGAAACTGTGTGACCAAAAACCAAACTATGGCTAAAAACTCAAATCCCTTGACGACCCATCCAGCTCGATAAAAAAGCTCATTAAGTGTCATTAAACGTAACCTGCTTAGATTGCAGCACGAGGTTATGAGTGTTGTTCTGTGTCAAAAAGGAGTAACAAATGAGAACAAACACACATAGCTCACATACTAATTGTTGTAATTTTATTACTCAAGAAAGAGTAATAAAAATGGTGAGTAAGCTCACCATTTTAAATAAATGATATTTTGCGCTGCTAAATATGCTAAGCCATCGCATATTTTTCTCTAAAGTAACCCTTTAGACAGCGAATTGGGTAGGTACATAGAGCCGTGACAACCATTAAATTACACATCCACCCGCCCATTCTGTACATAGAGCTCAGTGCATGATAATCATAATATCCTCTTGCTATCAATTGCATTCCTAACAAACTTATATAAACAAGCGTTGTATACATACAAATGCGAGCGGTTGGTGAGAAGGTGCATCCACGTACCAAATGTAAACACACCAGTATCATGGCGAAAGAAAACTGTACTATTATCCCACAGGTATAAAACAGCTTGATTTGATCTACCTTATCCATGGTTAAAGATAGCGTAAACTGGTCAACTTCCGAACCTATTAAATGGAAAACCAACACACTGAATGCAGCTAAAAAGCAAGAATACAACTCATGATGATGTACCGAGGATAGATCCTTTTTTTGACCAAAAAACAGCTTCCACCTCATTGTGGAGAACTTATGCAACCAAAAAAGTACTATTAATAGCTCAATTCCTTTTAGTACCCAGCCTAAGCCATATAAAATATCATTCATGTGTCATCCTTTATATTGATTCCTAACAGCTATACGTATACTGAGTTTCGCAGTCACGCTTTTGAGCTTGCTTAGGTTCTGTTGTATCACCTGTACCAGCGGCAGCAACTTGCTGAGCCTGTACTTGAGATAGTTCTTTTAGTTTTGTAGCTTTGATTTTTAGTGTTATTGAGGTTTTCATTATCCAAATCCTTACTTTAAGGGATATTCACCTCACCTAAGCATTAAAATGTTAACTCAGAGTGCACAAGGCAGCAACATGATGTAAATTTGAGTGAGTTGCAAAGGCTTGGTTTATCCAAAGTTATTAATATATTCATACCTGAACAGCCGACTAGCTGAACTCACAGGTGTTTACATGTTACTTTCTAAACACCACTTCAACAAATAATTTAGTTAAAATGTATGACGGATAAGGTAAATGATTGTAACAAACCCTTAATAACGCATCTAGCAGCAAGTGTTAAATTTACCAATGTCAGAACTTTTGATCTCAATTAGAGGTCTGTTTATGGTAATTTACCATATTTAAAATGACTTCAAACTCCTCGTCAGGTAATTGAACCGTGGATACACTGCTAAAAAATCAATTTTACAAACTCAAAGATTATCAAATTATGCTCATCGGCTGGGCGCTTATCCTCACTGTAGTCTGTTTAAACTGCACAGTTCATAGCTTGCTGATAGCCAAAGAACGTGTTGATATTGCTTCATCCATCGTTTGGTCACTACAGAAGTTTGGCGTGTGGCTTGTCATGACACCTGCGCTTTGCAATGCATTTAACAACGCTCGTTTCACGTCTCAGTTTAATAAGTATTCTGTGGTCGGATTATACGCCATTGGGTTTGCACTTGCGGTCAATACGGTACTTGATATCACACTGGAAAAGATCTCCTGGCAAGAGAGCCTATTTTATCAATGGCATCACCATGTTATCGCTTATATCACCATCATTCTGGTGTGGCAGCTTAAGCACACCATTTTTGAGCGTAATACAGAGCAACACAGTGAGCTAGAAAACACCACTGCTCAGCCTGAAAATGAGCAGTTGATTGAGCATGAGCATGACACGCTTACCATCGATGATAAGCACATCACACTAATGGATATTTTATTCGTTAAGGCGGCAGGAAACTACATTGAAGTTGTCACCCACTCCAAAACCCATCTTCTGCGTAGCACCATGAAAGAACTTGAGTCCTTACTACCTACCGAGCAGTTTTTTCGCTGTCACAGATCTTATTTCGTAAATTTGATTCATGCAAAAACAGTCATAAACGAACGCTCCGGTCATGGCCAAATTCAGCTCACAACAGCACAACAGGTACCTGTTAGTAAAGGCAAGCGAAAACACGCACACGCTTTGGTAGGCCATTAATCATAAGGCTTAGGGACGAATGGCAAAGCAGCTACCGCTGGTCCCAAAAGGCCCGCTATTGGTCCCCTAAGGGTAGCTTCCAGATATAAAACTCAGTAGCGTCTTACACTCCGTTAGTTAAGGAGCAAGTATGAATAACAATCTATCTCTTAGTGTTACCACCAGAGCCATGCATTGGCTGGTTGGCCTTACTATGCTGGGCCTTATCATGGTCGGCTTTTATATGGTTAATCTTGAAGTCTGGGCACTGTATCCTATTCACAAAGCGTTGGGCGTATTAGCACTGTTACTGATTCTGCCAAGAGCCATTTATCGTGTCAAACGAGGCTTTCCAAAGCCTGTAGACGGTGTTTCCCCCAGCAATCAAAAGCTAGCTCATGCTGCACATTGGCTGCTCTTGCTTGGCACGGTTTTGATGCCCGTAAGCGGTATGCTGTACTCAGGGTTTGGTGGCTATGGTATTAATATATTTGGCTTTCATTTGGTGGCAGAAAACATTGTAGGCGATGAGATCGTACCTTTTAACGAGACTGTCTTCATCATTGCTAAAAATGCTCACAGCCTGATTGGGTATGGCCTATCGGCACTGATAGTGGTGCATATTGCAGCAGCGTTCAAGCACCATATGGTAGATAAAGACGCAACACTTAGCAGAATGCTGGGTAAAACTTAACAACTCCAGTGTTCTTATCATTGCTCAATTGGGGGACACAGCCATAGTGCCCCTTTAGGCTTCAAGCATAACCTCAATAAGCAGGCCAAAAATGGCCTGCTGTTGTTCTGTATCTTAATGATTGTTTGAGTAACTTATTTTTAAGTTCTCTATCGCACAGCCAAACTTTGTTTTGTTGACGCGCAGGTAGCGAGTGCTGTCATCTGCTAGAAAAGTAAAGTTAAACTTTTCATGCTTGGCCTGAGCTTGCTGTTGTTTTGCCAAACACATAGCCTGAGTCAACGAACGCAACTTGGCATCCTCCAAAATACCAGCAAAGCGCTGCTCTGGTAACGCTGGAATATTAATATCTGTCAGTACCTTTGCCAATGTACGTTGGTGAATAGAAAACCCATCTTGGCCCACATCTACATACGTGCCACTGGGCCAATATGAGTAGCTAAACGATTGAGGTGAAATACTTTTAATATGTACCACGCCGTGCTTACCGACCACGGTCATCACTTCCCCTTGCGCAGAACGGATCACCACAAGCGCTGTGGTTTCATCTACACCAAAGCCAAATCTTTGTCCTGTATGAGCCAGCAATGTCGCTAAACGTACTGAACGGTTTCGTTCACTAAAATGTGTATCAAGAATACCAAAATTAAAGGAACCTAATCCTCCATCAGCTTGGTAAGTAAGCGCATCACCGGATAAGCCCTGCTGACAGTCTTGAATGCAGCGTGCACTGGGCGCGGCCACAGCATGTGCCCCTTGCTCCATTGCTGCTACACTGGTGCCATTGGTTATCATGGCAACCTGTCCAAACTGATTTTTACTACCACTTTGTACTGCAGTTCCTGCACTTGTACCTATCAACAATGGACGCTCGTTTATCGTTTGAGTCCATGGATATGGCTTGCCTTCGTCATCAAATAGAACCTGCTTGGTCAAGCTTTGGTCGCCACCGTTAAACATAATTCCAGTTGCCGAGGCAATCAGTTTGACTAAATGTGCGACCCCTTGTTCACATAATTGCTGCTCAGCCTTGACTCTGTCTGTATAGATAACCTCACGGTTATAGGCTTGCATAACTTGTGTTCGAAGTTCACCGAGCGCTTTACACTGGCCTGATGTTATCGCTTTAGCAAGTGCTGGAGTAAGTGGCAACCACGTAGCTTGAATGCCTGTTTGAGACAGTAACCCCTCATAAAAGTCTGCTGACTCGTATGGATCTCTACTCGAAGCGGTAACAGCTAATAGCGACGGAGACTTAGTCGCAACACTGGCCGATGCCTTGATAAAATTCAGTATATCAACGCTTGCTGGCTCCGCGTTATGGTGCGTAGCAACTTGTTCTTTAATGCGCCGGCCTTGCGCATCCAACACCGGGACTTCTAGCATATCCAGTACAAAATAA
The DNA here is from genome assembly GCF_021654245.1 of Pseudoalteromonas sp. MMG022. NCBI lineage: Bacteria > Pseudomonadati > Pseudomonadota > Gammaproteobacteria > Alteromonadales > Pseudoalteromonadaceae > Pseudoalteromonas > Pseudoalteromonas sp. MMG022. The sequence continues at coordinate 51,079 of NZ_JAKFZQ010000027.1, forward strand.
TATTCGGCATCGCTTAACTGATTAAGCAACTGGTTATTCGTATCACGCCAAGCCCACAACAAACGTTTTTTACTGAGTGTTTGTGTATGCTGGTTAGCCATTTTTGAGAGCAAATTGAGTATTTTCGCTTTATGGGCAGTATTTTTACTTGGCCATTGGGCGTCGACTCGCTTAATGTTGGCTTCGGTTATCTGAAAATTACTTGCTGATTTGCCTTTTGGCACACCTTTATTATTGCAATTTTTAGGACTCATACTGGAACACGTTGTCAGTGTCCCTCCGATTAAAACTAAAGTTTGAGATTGCTGACTAGCCAATAAATGCTGTGAAAAAGCAGAAAATAGCATAGAAATACAGGCTAAAGTAACTGTTCTAAAGCCACCGCTTATTGCAGTATAATTTTTGTTCATTACCTTCTCGCTCGTGCTGAGGTTAAAAAAAGTACTTGCAGACACAATTATGCCTTGCTATAAAAATAAGGAACTTTAAAACGCGAGTAAGCTAGCACTGTCTTGTTAGCTTTGTCAAAAACCTTAGTTGGATTGGAATTATGTTAAAAAAAGCCACATCGCTTTGTACATATTTCTACTCACCTCACTACCTTTCGGAGTGGTTTGACGAGTAGCCAACACCTCACAACGTCATTGTTTTGTGGGGGGCTATTTGTATTCATGCATCACTGCCCTGTCTGAATAATCATAATAATTGAGCTTTGGCACCTTTGCGCCTGCTCGATAAAGACATAAAGGTAATCCGTCATGTTTCGTCGATTAACTATTGCCGCGGCAATCAGCGCTTCGCTGTGCCCAGTTGCGTCTGCGTATGCACAACAAGAAAACGAATTAGAGAACATTGAAAGAGTAGAAATTACAGGCTCACGCATCAAAGGCGTTGATCTGGAGGGAAGCGTACCGCTTACCGTATTGGACCAACAAAGCATCAAGCAATCGGGCGCCAATACTATTTTTGAACTATTGAAAGACTTGTCTGTACTCAAAGGAGGCAATGGCACTTTTTCCACTTCTGAAAGTGGTGGCACGTCGACTTCAACCCCCGCGGGTCAATCGGCAGCTAGCCTAAGAGGCATGGGGCCATCTTCCACGCTCACTCTGATAAATTCACGTCGTGTAGCGCCTAGTTCATTTGCCGCAGGCACTGAGAACTTCGTTGATATTAATGCTATTCCTCTGGCTGCCATTGAGCGTATTGAAATTTTAGCGACCGGGGCATCTGCAGTTTACGGCGCCGATGCGGTTGCCGGTGTTATCAACTACATTCTTAAAGATGATTATCAAGGTGCTGAAATAAATGCGTCGTATGGTGATAGCACAGATAGCCATGATGAGAGCAAAAAACAAATTAACATGCTGTATGGCACACAGATCGGCGATAGCCATCTCAGTGTGTTTTTAGACATGTATGACAGAAATGCTTTTAAAGCCACTGACCGCAGTTTTAGCGCATCACCTAACTTGGTCAATTCATATTCTTACTTGCCAACACTTGAAAATTCACCAAATATTTATTATTACAGCAGCCGAGATGGTAACGAGCTGCCAGCTCCAAACTGTCAGACTCCGTTAGTGACAACCGAATATGGTGAGCAAATCTGCGCCTACTATGGTAATCAACACGATTATCTCGAAACGCCGTTCGAAAGTGTTTCTACCGGCTTCATGTTTAACTCTCAACTCGGTGAACTTGACTGGCATACAGATTTTTTCTACAGCCAAACCAAGTCACAAGCCTATTCATCACCGGCACCAATTAATCAACTAGATGACAGCGATGGTCCATACATCCTAGAAGACGCCCTGTTTATTTATGATCAGGCCGATGGCAGCAACGCACTGATGGATCAACTCTACATCGATCCATTCACCACACAAAGTGGCAGAGAAGTTTGGGGCTTTGCCTTTGATGCGCGCTTTAACGACCCTAGAACTGTTGAAGTAGAGACCAAGAACTTCAGATTAGTCAGTACATTAGAAGGTGAAATAAACGATTGGAACTGGGAATCAGGGGTAACTTTTTCACGCTCACGCTCTGAGCAAGAGGCAATTGCTGGTGTATATAATCGCTACCAATTTCATGGCGCAATCACTGGAGAGCTGTGTTCAGACGGCTCGTTGGCAAGCTTTGATGGCCAAAACCTAAACTGCCAAAGTGGCGAATTACTGCCATTTTACAACCCATTTATACAAAATGATGCCAATAACGATGCTGTGCTAGCCGTTGCGCAAGCCCTTCCAACTCGCAGCGGGGAAAGTACCGTATATGCGTGGGATGCCAATATCAGTGGCGAAGTATTTACCTTCAACGAACTACCAGCCTACGCCTCTTTTGGTGTTGAAGCTCGTAAAGAGGAGTTAAGCGACATTCCATCGACTGATTCACAAGCTCAAGCCGACAAAGAGTACCTTGTTGATGTGTTTGGTTTTGGTTCATCTTTATCACGTGCTAAACGTACGCAATACGCCGCATTTGCCGAGCTCAGTGTGTCAGTCACTGAACAAATCGAGTTGCAACTGGCTGGCCGCTACGACCATTATGATGATTTCGGTAGCACCTTTAACCCTAAAATTGGCGTGAGCTTTCGCCCATCTGACTCACTGATTTTAAGGGGTTCATGGTCTACTTCGTTCAGAGCGCCCTCTCTCACGCAAGCTGGTGTCAAACTGAGAACGACAACATCATCATTTGACTGTGGTGCCAACCAAGCTGTTTCAGAACTTTATTGTATGGGTGATGGAACACAAGTGAGTGTAAACTCACTTGAGCTCGGCAACCCTAATCTAAAAGCTGAGGAATCTGAAGCTCTCAGCGTTGGCATGGCTTGGAGCCCAAGTATCGACACCAATGTGACGCTAGATTTCTGGCACTTTGACCATGAACAAGTGATAGATACCAATATGACGGCAGTGCTAGATAGAGCCATGACGGATGCGTCACTGCGCCACTGTGGATTGGTGCCTGACGGCGCGCAAGGTATTTCTTATGAAGCGCAACTATGTGACGTAACAGACAGCAATGGTTTAAACATCGAACAAGATGGTGCTGATCTTGGGCAAGTCTTAACGGCATACATCAACACCTTTGAACCGCGTGACAGTGAGCTGTTTCTCCCACTTTATCGTGACCATGTGATCCCGCTTGAAAACACAGGAACACAGACACTTTCTGGGCTTGATTTTAAGCTAGATCACCGCTTTAACTTCGCTACAGGCGAACTTACTCTGGCATTAAACGGTACACACTACTTGAAGTTTGACCGCAACAAGCCAGGTTCTGATTCGTTGGAAAAACTCGTTGGTAGCTATCAATACCCTCGCAATATCGTTCGTATGTCGATTGATTGGAACAGCGAAGATTACTACATCACACTTGGTGCAAATTACACCAGCAGCTATGAAGACGACATTGAGGGACTCAGAGGCCGAGAAATTGGCGAACTAGAAAAGTTAGGTGTTTTGAGTGCTGAAGGAGGACGTGAAGTGGATAGCTTCTTAGTATGGGATCTCTCTGCGGGTATCGACGTTAATGACAAGCTCACTCTCAGAGCGCGTGTTGACAATCTATTTGACAAAGAGCCACCGCGTGTTTATGGCTCTGCTCGAGGATTTGATTCTATCAATCACAATGCCTTTGGCACCCGCATTACCCTAAGCGCGACTTATCGTTTCTAGCTAGGTACATGAGTTTAGCTCTGTGTACACTATGCTCATATTTACAGTGGCTTTACTAATTTAGTAAAGCCACTGCACTAATTAGTCGTTGTCAGCGCTTGCATCTGAGCAAGTTCGCTGGTCAATACTTTGCGCTTGAAGTGGAATTATGAAAACTAAAAAATTTATCATGCCTGATGCAAGTATCATCTTGCTGACGGTCGCATTTGTTGCCTATATAGCTTCTTTGCTGATCACACCGGGAAAGTTTAACGTTGAGGATAAAAGTCATTCCGTGGAACTCTCCCAGTATCAAACCGTTGAGGGAGTTCAGAGCGCCCCAATTTTTGCTGAAGGTGGCAATATTGGTCTCGCCAATGTGTTATTTGAAGGCCTTGTTACAGGTGATAAGTATGGTGCCACCATTGGCGTGATGGCCTTTATCTTAATCACAGGTGGCGCTTTTGGCATCATCATGAAAACCGGTGCGATTAATAACGGCATCATGGCCCTCATCAACAAAACACAACGCATTGAATGGCTGTTTATCCCACTACTATTCACCTTATTTTCCCTTGCAGGTGCAGTATTTGGTATGGGAGAAGAAGCCATTGCTTTTTGTATCGTGCTTTTACCCATTATGAAACAACTGGGTTACGACGCCAAAGTTACAGTACTTACTACCTATGTGGCGACGCAAATTGGCTTTGCCACTTCTTGGATGAATCCATTTAGCATCGCAATTGCTCAGTCTATCGCGGAAATCCCTGTTTTTTCAGGTGCTAGCTTTAGAATGCTCGCTTGGTTGGTGTTTACTTTGTTTGGCTTAGGTTTTACTGTGCGTTATGCCAATTCAATAAAGCAAAACCAACTAGATACACCTGTTGGTTCTGGCGAACATACTCCGCTGGATATATCTGACAAATTAATACTATGCACATTCGTGCTCGGTATGGTGTGGGTGGTATGGGGCGTGATGGCAAGACAATACTATATTCCCGAATTAGCAGCTCAGTTCTTTTGTATTGGTCTATTCAGTGCGGTGATCGCTAAAATGTTTAACAAGCTCAGTGCCAACGACAGTGCTGACGCATTTAAACAAGGTGCTCAGGAGTTACTTCCTGCTGCGATGCTCGTTGCGCTTGCCAAAGGTGTTGTGTTGCTGCTCGGTGGCAGTGATCTCAATGCCCCCTCAATTTTGAATACTCTGCTTTTTCATAGCGCCAGTAGCATAGCGGCCGTTCCCGATGCCGTCGCTGCATGGGGCATGTTGTTATTTCAAAGCTTATTCAACTTTTTTGTATCGTCTGGTTCTGGGCAAGCTGCGATTACTATGCCGCTTATGGCTCCACTCGGTGATTTACTCAATGTTTCAAGGCAAATAGTGGTACTTGCTTTTCAACTAGGTGATGGACTGACCAACATCTTTATTCCAACCTCTGCCAGCCTGATCGGCTGCTTGGGTATCGTAAAGCTAGATTGGGGTGAATGGGCTGCATTTATTTGGCGATTTACACTGGCGTTATTTGCCCTTGCCAGTAGTTTTATTTTCATCGCCTATTTCATTAATTATCAATAAAAAGAGCTATCTATGTTAACTCTTATTCAAGGAGCAGACTTATACGCTCCTACAGCGCAAGGTAAAATGGATGTGCTGCTGGCAGGTTCAAAAGTCATCGACATACAGCCTGAGATCAAGCTCGATGGCAACACTCAAGTCAAAGTAATTGACGCGCGCGAGCACATTCTCGCACCAGGTTTTGTCGACTCTTTAGTACACATTACCGGTGGTGGCGGTGAGGCAGGTTTTGCCAGTCGAACACCAGAAATGGAACTTACCGATGCAACTTTAAACGGCATCACCACTGTAGTTGGGGCTTTGGGCACCGACTCTAGTAGCCGTACCTTAAGTAACCTAATAGCTAAGGCTAAGGGGCTCAAGGAACAAGGCCTCAATGTGTTTTGTCATACCGGATCATACCACCTCCCAGCTAAAACCCTTACTGGAAGCATCACGGATGACTTAATGTACATTGAAGAGTTCATTGGGGTTGGTGAGGTCGCAATTTCTGATCATCGCAGTAGCCAGCCCACCGCACTACAGCTTGCCCAGCTAGCAGCGCAGGCTAAGGTTGCCGGAATGCTCAGCGGTAAAAAAGGCACAGTGAGCATTCATGTTGGGCCGCAAGAAACGTATTTATCTTTACTGCATGAGGTTTCGAAATGTAGCGATATTACTTTATCTGCATTCTACCCAACACATATGAATCGTAACAAAGGATTGCTAGATGCAGGCATTGATTTTTGCCGTGGTGGCGGTCATATCGACTTTACCGCTAGCACCACTGAATATGACCTTGCACATGGAGAATATGCGGCCGCACAAGCACTGGCATATTGTTTAGCACAAGGCGTCGATCCAAATCGTCTGACCATTAGTTCTGATGGTCATGCCAGCTTACCGATTTTTGATGACACACTTAATCTTGTTGGTTTAGAGGTCGGCAAAGAAGCGTCACTTCATCAAGCATTTGTGCAGGCCGTACAGGAGTTTGATGTTGCCATCGAACATGCCCTAATGGCCATTACAACCAACCCCTCACAGGTACTGGGGCTTAAAAAAGGCACCATCAAAGTGGGTAGTGACGCAGATTTGGTATTGTTAGATAAGCAGACGCTCGCTCCCGTACATGTTTGGAGCAATGGCCTACATATGGTCGAAAACAGCAACGCTATCGTTAAAGGCTTGTTCGAATAACCTCTCCCCAGTGAGGTTAACTTAAATCGCCCACCTACTTGGTGGGCATTTTTTGTGGCCCGTTACATCACCAAACGTATTGCTATGAGGTATTTGTGGCGATAAAGTTGGATAGCAATATCCCGAGAGGCGTTCACATTCGCGCCACAACCATCTCGCCAATGCTTTGCTGTATGCCTGCTTACTGGTTTTTTTCACTTTTTTGTCTTTAAAGTACTGCCCCGTTACCCCGTCGCAGGCGTCAGCTATTGATAAAAACACGCCTGTTTGAGCTCCCTTTTCACATGAACGGGCAATCAGTCTGCGAACCAGTGGATATAAAAACAGAAGTGACTTAGGAAAAGCCTGCCGCAACATAGGGGTATCAACCATACCTGGATCGAAGCAATTCACTGAAATAGTGGTGTCTTTTAGTAATTCGGCCAAATACCTAGTAAATAAAATCGTGAATAGTTTGCTGTTACAGTAAGCATTCTCGGCGTTAAATTGTGATATGAGTTCAATATCAGAGGTATTGAGTTTAGCATCCGAATGACGAAAAGAAGCGGTATTAACTATTCTTGGCTGTGCTGATTGGCATAACAAAGGTAGCAACTTTCCCGTCAAGTAGTAAGGTGCAAGCTGGTTGACAGCAAACGTCATTTCAATGTTGTCTGAGGACAGCTCCAGAGCATCTTTGGCATATACCCCCGCATTGTTGATCAATACGTCAACACTCTCTACCGTTTGTCTGAGAACCCCACTCGCACGCTCTATGGAAGCCAATGAACTTAAATCACAACAGATAAAATGGACTGGATTTTTTAGTGGGTGTTGTGCCACAAGTGCATCGAACTTTTGTCTATCACGCGCTAAAACAAAAAACTCAGCCTGTTGTGTATCATCTAACTCACGCAGCCAAGCAACTCCGAACCCTGATGTTGCACCAGATATCACTATTTTCATCGCGGTGTTTTCCCTAACGTAATCAGCTTACCAAGTCATTACAAGCTTCAATGTAGCTAATTTTGCAACACAATAAAACAACAATATGAAAACAAAAAAGATGTTAAGTGGAATGTTTTATGAAATTTAAATAAAGGTGTGTGTTTTAGAAATATAAACTGTATCACTCACTTTATGTCACTGACATAAAAAGTGAACGAAG